>JBBQMQ010000502.1:0-3205 GCA_038329115.1 Bacteroidales bacterium | reverse complement strand
CTGGCGCTGCGCAAGCGCCCGGTGAGCAGGGTGCAGCTCGATGCAGCCGTCGAACACATTGAAGAGCAGTTGCTGGGCATGGGCCTGCGCGAAGTCGCTTCACCTTCAATAATGGCACGCCGTGTAGGTATTCCTTCAGCTTTTTTTACATCAATAAATTCCACAATCAATATCCCGTTCCGGACAACAATTCCTCCAAGTGCCACTACGCCAAGTCCTGTCATCAGAATGACTATATCCATGTGAAAAATAATAACACCAAGTAAAACACCAATAATACTGAAAATGACTTCGCTCAAAATAATCAACGACTTACTTACTGTTCCGAACAAGGTAATCAGGATAAAGAAAATCACACCAAGGGCAATAATCATGGCTTTACCCAGGAAACCGGCAGTCTGAGCCTGATCTTCCTGTTCGCCGGTGAGCTTTACACTTGTTCCTTCACGAAAATGGAATTTCTTAGCTTCTTCCTGAATTACCGGAACAATATTGTTGGCCGAATAACCTGAAATTACATTGGAATAAACCGTTATAACCCGTTTCAAATCCAGTCGCTTAATTCCGGCATACGACGAACTGTAATTAATAGTTGCCACCGTTGACAGTGGAATGCTGCGCAATTGACCTGAGTTCATATCCCGATAGGTTATCATCAGGTTTACGAGTGCATTTATATTATCCCGTGTAGTTTTATCATACCGGAGCATAATCGGATATTCGTCTTCGTCCTGTTTCAACTTGGATATTTCCTTTCCATACAGGGCGGTACGTATTTCCATTCCAATTTGTCCTGTCGAAAGTCCAAGCCGTTGCGCGCGGTCGCGGTCTATATTCACACTGATTTCCGGCGAATTAACTTCAAAATCAATCTTTAAATCTTCAACTCCGGGAATATTCATCGAATCGAGATAATCGTGGAAAGCATAAGCATCTTTAACCAGATTTTCAAGATTCTCGCTGGTAATCTCGATATTAATCGGCTTTCCGGTTTGAGGACCATTTCTGTTTTTGTCCACCGTTATTTCAACACCGGGAATACCGGCCACTTCCTTGCGGAGAATTTCCATGTATTTTGTGGTTGAGATACCGGTTGTTCGTAATTTACTCTCGATAAAATTAATGGATACTTTACCGCGGTTAAAAGGAGTACCGGCTGATGCAAATCCCTGTTCCTGTGCTCCAATGGTTACGTTGGAAATAATGGATTCAACGTCCGGATTGTTTTTTCCCAACACTTTAATAACCCGTTGTTCGGTTATATTGGTAATGCTGTCGGTCACATTCTGATGCGTTCCTCCGGGCATTTTTATATACACAAAAATATTATTCGGATCGTTATTCGGGAAGAATAAAACAGTAGGTTTTACAATTCCCGTAAGAAAAATGGTGAAGAAGAACAATGCGACCATACCGGCCAAAATCCATGCCGGACGTTTTCCAATCAATATATAACCTAACTGACGTTCGTAAACCCGTATAAAATATGGCCAAACCTGGTTCTGAAATGCATTGATGGCTTTAATCAGCACAAAGTTGTAAAATACCAGCATCAATACCCAGAATACAAGGAAGTTTCCAAGGCCGAATGATTTGGTAGCATAGAAAATCGCTGCAAACGAGAGCATTATAATAATGATTTTCTTATACTTTTGCCAGAAACTGATTTTTTTATCTTCTTCTTCAAATTCATGTTTCATAAACGAAACAGCAAACACCGGATTGAACACGTAGGCAACAAAAAGGGATGCAAACAAGGTGATGATTAGCGTTACAGGCAGATAGTGCATAAACTGCCCAACAATTCCAGGCCAAAAAGCCAGTGGAAAGAAAGGAGCCAGTGTGGTAAGCGTTCCCGCCAAAATTGGCATAAACACTTCTCCGGCAGCTTTTTTAGCAGCGATATTGATGTCGGGATTTAATTTATGAAGCCGGTGTGTGTTTTCAATCACTACAATGGCATCGTCAACCACAATTCCCAGCGCAAAAATAAAGGCAAACATCACAATCATGTTCATGGTGTAACCCAATCCAGGCAAAATCATATACGCCACAAATATCGAAAGCGGAACGGAAAGTCCGACGAAAAACGCATTGGTAAAGCCCATAAAAAACATCAAAACAATGGTTACCAAAATGAAACCGATAATAATAGTGTTGTTTAGTTCTTCCAGTGTATTTCGCGTAAACCGGCTTTGGTCACCGGTAACTGTGATTTGCATGTCTTTTGGAAATTCATGTCCCACCAGTTCATTATCAACAATATGTTTAATCTTATCGGAAGCATCCAGCAGGTTAGCACCACTTTTTTTGACTACATTCAGCGTGATTACATTCTTGCCATCCAACCTTGCAAAACTTTCCTGTTCTTTGTGACTGTCATTTACATCAGCAATATCGGTAAGTTTTACATACGCACCACTTGAAGCATGAACCACAATATTTTTAAGCGTTTCCACATCGGCAAACTGACCTTTAACACGAACAGAATTTCGAACGCCATGGTTTGTCAATGATCCGCCGGAAATAGTCATATTTTCCATTGCCACCGCACTTTCAATATCTCTGAAAGTAACTTTGGCTGCCTGCATTTTAAAAATATCGGCATCAATCTGAATTTCACGATCCAATGCACCAACAATATCAACACGGGTGATTTCTTTCAGTCCTTCGATTTTGTCCTGCGCAATTTTGGCATAATGTTTCAACTTATCCAGATCATAATTCCCCGAAATATTGAGATACATGACCGGTAATTCCGAAAGATCAATGTCCATGATATTGGGTTGCGTCGGTAAATCGGTCGGTAAATCACTTTTTGATTTATCCACAGCATCACGCACCCTTTGTTTGGCTGTCTCAATGGACAGATTCGGATCAAATTCCACCACAATGGATGAAAAATCAGGCACTGAGTTACTGGTAATTTTCTTTACATCGGCCAATGATTTTAGTTGTTTTTCAATTGGTCGCGTTACCAGATTTTCAATATCTTCAGGAGAAGTTCCGGGATAAGGCGTATTGACAATGATATATGGAATTATCACCTGTGGAAATTGTTCCTTAGGAATGGAATTATAATTCAACAAACCAAGTATGGTAATCAAAACGGCCAGCACATACACGCTCGACCGGTTTTCAATAGCCCAACTGGTTGCAAAAAACTCTTTAAACTTGTTTTCTTTCGACATAATGAGTCTGTTTT
>JBBQMQ010000501.1:0-3246 GCA_038329115.1 Bacteroidales bacterium | reverse complement strand
GAACGTATAAACCTACTTTTTCGATGGCAATTGCTTTTTGCCAGCAATAAACGCCCGGGGAAGTCTGGATTTCAGGATAATCCTGTTGTTGCTCGGAATGAAATTTCCAGATATTTCGTCTGGCCATTTCCATAGCTTGTTTCAGGTTAACCGAAACTAATTTTTCAGCTTCGGCAATTTCTTCTTTGGTAACTTCTACAGTTTCAGGTGAAACTTTATCGAACAGCAATGTATATTCGCTCACAGCTTTATCTCCGTTTTTACGGACATTATCCAAAATTTTCTGAACAGTTTCGAATAAAGTACTGTTGTCAAAAACCGGGCGGGTAAGGAGCGAAGCCCAGTCTTCACGGATAGGATATTTGATTACCTGCATATTCTTTGTAATGTTTGTAGTTTTATAATTTATTGAACTATAAATTTGTTATTAAATGCGTTAGGACCAGGTGCCAAGTAGTTTGTCCCATTGTTCAAATAGTTGCTGCATTCCTCCAAATACTATATTTGCACCATTTTCTTTCAAAATTTCCGGATTTAAAGGACCTGTATTAACTCCGATGGTAAATAATCCGGCATTTGTTGCTGATTCAACTCCAAGCGGTGCATTTTCAATTACAATAACTTCCCACGGTTTCAATCCCGATTTTTTCAACGCTTGCAAATAAGGTTCAGGATGTGGTTTTCCATATTTTACGTCAAAAGCAGTTACCATTTTGTCTTTTTGAAAAATATCCGGAAAATTTTCATCAAGATGATCAATTAAACTCGCTTGTCCGGATCCTGTAACAACAAATATCGTGAATTCCTGTGCCTTAACTTTTTGCAATAATTCAAACGCGAAAGGCATTCTTTCGATTTTACCGGAAGCTTCAAAGAATTTAGATTTTAATTTGTAAATCTTTTGTTTTTCGCTTACTGTTGCCGATCTACCATAAATCTGATTGAAAACACCGTCAATTGTTGATGCACCGGTTCGCCCTTCATTCATATAAGCTTCATTTTCAGTGAATGGAAGTCCGAATGCCCGTAATGCATCTACCCACGCACTTGCATGACTTTTCATTGAATCGAATAGTACTCCATCCATATCAAAGAAAATTGCTTTTGGATAAAATTTGGGATATTGTTTGTCCGTGATGAATTTTTCTATTTCTTTTGAAAACATGTAGTTAAAATTTTGTACAAAGATACTTAATTTGTCACTTAAATCCGATTTATTTTGGGTGCAAATTAGCTATTTTGTCTGCAAAACGTCATTTTATTCGAAATGTTTATCCGTTTTGATTTAGAAACTGTTTAAAAATAAACGTTAATGTATTATTTGGTTTGGTTTTCAGTTAATTATATGTTTCTGGTTTTTCAAAACCGGAACTATCTTATTGTTTTCCATTCTTTTTTGTCTATTTGCACCTTTATTTTTCTCAAATAGCCCGCTATTTTTCGAAAAACAAAGCCACAACTAGTCTAAAAAATAATTGAAAAACAATTTAAGATTTATTTTTAAACAGTCACTTATTTTTTTCAAATGAAATATTCCCGATATATAAAAATTTTGTAATTTCGTGTTCATAAATAAACGGGATGTGGCGCAGTTCGGTAGCCCCCTACGTTCGGGACGTAGAGGTCGCAGGTCCGAATCTAGTCATCCCGACATAAAAGCAAAAAAAGTAAGATTGAAAGCCATTCTTGCTTTTTTTATGCATTTATTTTCCGGTTTGTTAGGCTTTATAAGGGTTATTTGGTATAATTTTTGTAATTTTGCAGGAAATTATTACTAAAGATATGAAAACGAAAATATTTATTTTACTTAGTCTGATCACAATTGCTTTTACTTCCTGCGATTTGAGTGGCTCTTCAAATTATGTTCCATCATTAGATATTGCCGCGTCTCATGTTAGTAAAAATGACACATTGAACATTTGGGTGACTGATGAAGGAGGAACATGTCGTATGGATACAATTTTTGTGGGTGATACGGTGGTATTCAGAACATATTTGAACGGGGTCACAAATAATCTTACGAACTACAATATCTTACAGGCTGATACAAGTGAAGCAAAAATCTTGTATCCTGTTACATCATCGATGGATAGCATTATTTCCGTTTCGCAATCAGATATTCAAAAAGGAAAATTCGTTTTTCTGCCAAAAGGAGTTTTTGTGTATTTTCCTATCCGTTATATCGCACTTAAACCCACAAATTCGGCAACGATTCAGTTTACATTGGTTTCAGATGCTGTTTTTGAAAATGGAATAGGAACTAACATGACTACTCTTAAAATAAAAACACCAATAAAATCATCTCCTGTTGCACACTGATTTCAGCTAATATTATCCCATAAAAAAACCATTCCGATTGCGGAATGGTTTTTTTTATGATGTTAGTTAAACTGTTACAATCTTGCTTTGATGGCTTTTGTTTCAGCCTCGAAGCCTGGTTTTTCAAGTAAAGCAAACATATTCTTTTTGTAAGCTTCAACGCCCGGTTGGTCAAACGGGTTAACACCCAACACATAACCGCTAATTCCGCATGCTTTTTCGAAGAAATAAAGCAATTCTCCTAAATAATATTCATTCAGTTTTGGCAATTCAATTTTCAGATTTGGCACACCACCGTCGATATGAGCAATCATTGTTCCGAGTTCAGCCATCTTGTTGACTTCATCTACACGTTTCCCGGCAAGGAAATTTAAACCATCCAGATTGTTTTCATCGTGAGGGAAAATCTTTGTAAAGTTAGTTTCCTTAATTGAAATAACGGTTTCAAAAATTGAACGTTCGCCTTCCTGAATCCACTGACCCATAGAATGTAAATCGCTTGTAAAGTCAACTGATGCTGGGAAAATTCCCTTGTTTTCTTTACCTTCACTTTCACCGTAAAGTTGTTTCCACCATTCACCGATAAAGTGCAATTTTGGATGAAAATTCACCAGAATTTCGATGCTTTTGCCATTTTTATACAATTCGTTACGAACAGCAGCGTATTGGGCAGCAGGATTTTCTTCGAATGAAGTTTCCAGACCACATTTTGTTTCCATAGCAATAGCACCTGCTACAAACTGGCGGATATCGAATCCGGCAACCGCTATTGGCAATAAACCTACCGGCGAAAGAACAGAGTAACGACCTCCAATATTATCTTCAATTACATACGTTTTGTAACCTTCCTGAGCAGCCAGCGTTCGTAATGCACCACGAGCTTTATCAGTAACGGCCACAATTAATTTTTGAGCAGCAGCTTTTCCC
>JBBQMQ010000500.1:0-3257 GCA_038329115.1 Bacteroidales bacterium | reverse complement strand
AACTGCCGTGAATATGCTGGCACTCGTCGGAGGTGCTTCCATTTTACGGGTGCACGATGTAAAAGAAGCAGCACAGGCTGTTTCAATTTTTGTAGAGTATAGAAAACAGGGCGAAATGTAAATAGTAAATGATAAAATTGTAAATTTATACTATGGGATTTCAGATTGGATTTAAAGATATAGTGGATATATTTCTGGTAGCAGTTTTACTCTATCAGGCATTCAAACTACTCAAACGTACTGGTGCTGGAAATGTTTTTCTTGGAATACTCGCCTTTATAATATGCTGGTTTCTGGTTTCATACGTTTTTAAAATGGAACTTTTGGGTGGAATTTTCGACCGGGTTGTCAGTGTCGGAGCCTTTGCATCCATTGTTCTTTTCCAGGATGAAATACGGCGGTTTTTCTCGCGTATCGGCTCCAGACGTAGTTGGACAACGATGAATCTTCTGAAAAGATTCTTTGGTACGGTGAATAATGAAAAAGAAAAAACAGATTACGATTTAGTTCAGATTGTATTGGCTTGTCGTAATTTAGCCAAAAGTTCAACTGGAAGTTTAATTGTTGTGACCCGAACCAACAATCTGGATTTTTATTCTCATTCGGGCGAACATATAAATTCTATAATAAATTCGCGGCTGATCGAAGCCATTTTCTTCAAAAACAGCCCGTTACATGATGGAGCATTAATTATTTCAGGGCGTTCACTCAAAGCCGCAGCCTGCATACTTCCGGTTTCTAAAAATCAAAGCATCCCGAAGCGCATGGGATTACGACACCGGGCAGCACTCGGAATTACCGAACAGTCGGATGCCATTGCCATTGTTGTTTCCGAAGAAACCGGACATATTTCGTGGGCTGTAAATGGTCAGCTTACTGTCAATGTCAAGCCTGAGCAGTTGGAACATTTCTTATCAGACGAATTAGCCCATTAATCGCATTCGGTTTTGAATTATTCAGATAAATCTGTTGATGGTTTGGTTTAAAAAAACTGCTCACCTTTCACTCAAAATTATATTTCTTCCAACTTTTTCATAGGCGCATTGTTACACTTAAAAGAATTTATACTCAAACATAAAAATTATGGATAAAATTTCAGATGTAGTAAAACCCGGTGTAGTAACCGGCAGTGATTTGCAATACATATTTAAAGTAGCCAAAGCCAATGGTTTTGCCATTCCTGCGGTTAATGTAGTCAGTTCTTCCACTGTGAACGCAGTGATGGAAGCTGCGAAAGTTGCGAAAGCACCCATTATGATTCAGTTTTCCAATGGTGGAGCCATCTTTAATGCCGGAAAAGGATTGAAGTTGGATGGACAACAAGCTGCGGTTCTGGGAGCAGTTGCCGGGGCAAAACATATTCATATTTTGGCCGAAGCCTATGGTGTTCACGTTGTTTTGCATACCGACCATGCAGCAAAAAAACTATTGCCGTGGATTGATGGACTTCTCGATGAAGGCGAAAAACATTTTGCACAATACGGGAAACCGCTTTTCAGTTCGCACATGCTCGATTTGTCGGAAGAGCCCCTCGTTGAAAATATAGAAATCTGTAAAAGCTATCTGGAACGCATGAGTAAGTTGGGCATGACGCTCGAGATTGAGCTCGGTATTACCGGTGGTGAAGAAGATGGCGTTGATAACAGCGGTCTGGATAACAGTTTGCTTTACACCCAACCGGCTGATGTTTTTTATGCCTATCAGGAACTGAGCAAGATCTCTTCCAATTTTACCATTGCAGCTTCGTTTGGCAATGTTCACGGTGTTTATAAACCGGGAAATGTAAAACTGATGCCAATCATTCTTAAAAATTCACAGGATTATATCAAAGAAAAACTAGGACTTGCCGATAATCATCCGGTTAACTTTGTATTCCATGGGGGATCCGGTTCAACCCATGCCGAAATTCGCGAAGCTATAGGTTATGGTGTCGTAAAAATGAATATCGATACCGATACACAATGGGCTTATTGGGAAGGTGTTCGTAGTTTTGAAGCTAAAAATCATGCATATCTACAGGGTCAGATTGGGAATCCGGAAGGAGACGAAAAACCAAACAAGAAATTCTACGATCCCCGTGTTTGGCTTCGTAAAGCCGAGGAAGCAGAAATTGCCCGTTTGCAAGTAGCATTTGAAGATTTGAATGCTATAAATAGTATTTAAACCATTTGAAAAGAAGAAGATAAACAGGAAACCACCTTTTTAAGGCGGTTTTCTGTTTATAATATCCTATTAATCAAAAATAGTTTTTAGTTGTTTTTTACTCAAAAGTTCACAGTTAATACATTTCAATTATCTTTGCGTCTCAATCTCCATACTATTTACTCAAAGAATAACGTAAAATAAAAAAATCATATCGCTTTCAACCAAATAAAGTTAATGAAAACAAACCAATTTTCAATTTTAGTTATTTGTTTCACGCTCTGTTTTACCGCTGGAAAATCGTTTGCTCAAGCTGATTACAAAGGCAAGCCGTGGAAAGATTCTGTTCAGGTTATTCCCGGAAAAATTCAGTGCGAAAAGTACGATTTGGGTGGAGAAAGCATAGCTTATCACGATGCAGACTCGATTAATAACGGCAGCGGACAGCTCAATCCGAATGATGGAACGTACTACAACACATTCAGAATAAACGAAGGTGTGGATATTTCGTACACCAAAGTGGGTGGAACTGATGATAATCCATACAACAAAGTGACTCCGCTAATGAAACAACTTTATGTGGGCTGGACATCGCCGGGTGAATGGACAAAATACACGGTTGAAGTAAAACAAACCGGAAATTACGAAGGAAATTTGATGTATACTGCCAATGCAGATGGTAAAATTGCTATTGATGTGGATGGCAAACCTTGGTTGGAACCGGTTTTGATAACTTCTACTTTCAATGCCGAGGAGCCTGTTGCATGGCGTCAGTGGCATCACTGGAATAAACAAGTTATCTTCAAAAGTCTGAAACTAACAAAAGGAAAACATATTCTGACGTTAAAGACTGTTGAAAAAGGCGGAATGAATTATGATTTTATTGAATTCGTCAAAGTAAAGAGTTTATAGTTAGTAGTTTATAGTTGGCACTTTATAGGTACTATCAAAAAGTTATTAATAGTATATTTTAATACTATAAACTTTAAACTATAAACTATAAACTAAATCACCGTCATTTCTCCACACAGACTTACGCTCAATCGATGTTTTACATCATCTGTGTCGGCATATTCGCCAAGCAGATACATCAATTTGGTAACAAGAGCCTCGGT
>JBBQMQ010000499.1:0-3261 GCA_038329115.1 Bacteroidales bacterium | reverse complement strand
CGAAGCGTGCCGGAAAACTACCTTTGTACAAGGTCACATTTTTGATTGCATCGGCATTGAAAACAGACACAAATCCAAACAAGTGATTGACATTATATACCGGAATACCATCGAGCAAAATGAGGTTTTCGTCAGGCCCGCCACCACGAACATAAAAACCTGCAGAGCCCTGAGCTCCCGCTTTTACGCCGGGTAATAATTGCAGCGCTTTCAACACATCGGTTTCTCCAAAAAGTGTTGGCACAGATTTTATCTGATTGATTGGTACTTCTATAGCACTCATTTGAGATCCCTGAACTCCCAGATCTTTGCGGTTGGCATAAACTGTAACTTCTGAAAGTTCTGTGTTTTCAGCCATGTTGACATTAATGACAGTATCTTTGGACAGCTTAAAAATCTTGCTCTGTTGCGTATAACCAACGTAGGAAAAAGCCAAATCGACTTTACCTTTTGGAATAGTAAGCGAATAAAAACCGTACGAATTGGTAACACTTCCTTTGCGCGAAAGATTATCGAATACTGAAGAGTTTATAAGGGTTTCGCCATTTTTGACATCCGTAATATGACCGCTGATAGTATAATTTTGAGAAAGGGTAATACTTGATATAAATAGAAAAAACAGAACAAACAGGTTTATTTTTTTCATGAAACAGGGTGAAAAGTTTTAATAATTTGCAAAAGTAGGAAGAAATTTAAGATATATGTTCTCTTAAACATTCAAAATCCGTAATTTGTTTGTTAATATCAATTGTTCAGGAAATAAAAGTCACCCCCAAACTTACAGAAAGGGAGTAGAAATTTAAAACAGGAGATTATTCCGCCAGTTTAAATACTTCTTCGAGTGTATAAGAATCCGATTTTTGTTTTTTTGCGGCATTCATCATAGCCAAAGCCACCTGTCGGGCATGAATGGGACGGTAAGATTTTAATAATCCGAGCTTATTTAAACCGGACATCATTATTAATCCGATTTTTTCTCCAAATCTTTTTTCGGTTCTGTTTCCGGCTAATTGTCCGGGTCGAATTATGCTGATAACTTCAAAAGGTAAGGATTGAATGGCAACTTCAAGTTTTCCCTTCATTTTCATATAAAATGTCATAGATTTTGCATTGGCACCCGCCGATGAAATCAGAACATAGCTTGCAACTCCATTATTTGCAGCAATTTGAGCCACATTATACTGATAGGTATAATCAACTTTAAATTGAGCTGCCTTTGTTTTTGCCTGAGCAATGGTGGTTCCCAATGTTGAAAATAATACATCGCCTTTCACCAGATCAGTCCATGTTTCACGATTGTCAAAGTCAATGCAGGTTTCTATCAATTTTGGATGAACTATTCCGCTTGAACGTCGTACCAGCGAAACAACTGCGGAATATTCATTGCTTTGTAATAATAATTGTATCAATTGTGTTCCTACCATTCCGGTGGAACCGATGACTATTGCTGTTTTTTTATTTATCATCTTCGATATTTTCAGTTAAAATTCAAATTACATATCCATATCTATCAGTTGATTAATCCTGTTAGCTGTCAATGTGAATATCTCTGAATCCCAGAAAATAAAGCACTCCATCCAATCCGATTGTGGAAATTGATTGTTGTGCATTTGCTATTACAGTTGGTTTCGCATGAAATGCAATTCCAAGTCCGGCAATGTTCAACATCGGCAAATCGTTGGCACCATCACCAACTGCAATAACTTGTTCGAGATCAATTTTTTCAACCTGTGCCAGAAGTTTTAATAATTCTGCTTTCCGTCTGCCATCAACAATTTCACCAATGTAATTTCCAGTCAGCTTTCCGTCTTCAATTTCAAGTTCATTAGCATAAACATAATCAATATCAAAAAGTTTTTTTAGCCTGTTCCCGAAATAGGTAAAACCACCGGAAAGGATGGCAATTTTAAAGCCGATTTTCTTTAGAATTGATATCAGCCTTTCAGCGCCTTCCATAATTGGAAGATGAAGCGCAATATCTTCCAGCACTTTCTCGTCCAATCCTTTTAATAAAGCAATCCGTTGTTTGAAACTTTCGCTGAAATCAATTTCACCACGCATGGCCGATTCGGTAATGGCCCGAACCTGCTGTCCAACTCCGGCACGGTCTGCCAATTCGTCAATTACTTCGGTTTTTATCAGGGTGGAATCCATATCAAAACAGATCAAACGGCGACTACGGCGAAACATGTCATCTTTTTGAAACGAAATGTCAATGCCAAGTTCGGTTGTAAAACTCATGAACTGAGCTGAGAGAATGTTTTTATCCTTCAATGTGCCACGTACCGATAATTCAACACATGATCGAAGTGATGTTTCGGTATTTTCTTCCAGTGATGGTCGTCCGGTAAGCCTAATTATCGAATCAATATTTAATTCCTGATCGGAAAGTGCTTTAGTCACCTTCGATAATTGTTTGGCGGTAATTACTTTTCCAAGAATAGTAACAATGTAGCGGCTTTTTCCCTGGCGGGAAACCCAATTATTATACTCGTTTAAAGCAACAGGTGTGAAACGAACATTCACATTCAATTCGGAACATTTGAAGAGTACTTCTTTCAAAATATTTCCCGATTGAGCATCGTCTGTCATTTTAAACAGAATTCCGAGTGACAAAGTGTGATGAATATCCGCTTGACCAATATCTAGAATTGTGGCATTGTAGGCTCCTAAAATTCCTGTAATGGCGGTGGTTACTCCCGGTTTATCGTCGCCGGAAATATTGATAAGGATTATTTCACTTTTTGGCATTGTGTTTTTAGTTTTATGTTTCTTAAGGTGCAATTATCTTCTTCCTAAGTATTTTTCATACGTATCCAACGTATTATGAACATACCGAACGGTTTCTTTACCCCGGAAATATCCATATTTCACAACAGGATCGTTGTAAAATTCAGGCTCACTTTTTTTCTGTAAAAAATATTCTACCTGATTAAACCAGACATGAGAATTTTTTCCGTATTTACTGGCTAAAGCCATCGCATCGAGTACATGTGCAGGACCAGAGTTATAGGCAGCCAGAATAAATTTAGTTCGTTCTTCTTTATCCTCAATTCTTCGGAATGCAAGGTTTAAACTTTTTATATACTGAACGCCCGCTTCTATATTCAACTCCGGATCTAAGATGGTTTTCCGGTCCAATCCGAAATTGGAAGCGGTACGGGGCATTAGTTGCATTAGCCCGGCAGCTCCTGCCCATGAAGTTGATGATGAATCGAAATGTGATTCGTGAAATGCCACGGCAGCCAGCAAGCGCCAGTC
>JBBQMQ010000498.1:0-3277 GCA_038329115.1 Bacteroidales bacterium | reverse complement strand
AAAAACGTATGTGGATGTGAATATTTTTGATGAGGAGCATAAAGATAAAAGCGATAAACTTAGCCAACTTCCTGTTTCCTGCTGGGATTCAGCCGACAGGTTGCTGGAACAGGGCGCTATTTATAACAAATACAACGTCTTCCCGCAATCGGTTATCGAAGGTTTTGCAGGTAGACTAAAAGCATATAACGATCAAAACCTCCGCGAAGAACTCGAAAATAATGATGAAAAACTGATGGAAATCGTTGAACAGTATTTTCATTGCGGGTAATCAACCGTTCATATTGTATAGTTATGGGCAAGTTTGAGGACTGACATCACACAGGCTAACAAACAGAAAGGAAAATTATGACAGGAAAAATATTACGATTTGTAAACTTTTTATTGGACACCGCATTTTACTTTGCGTTTATGGTTGCTTTCTTAATAGTTTTTAAGAATGCAATTGAGCAGGAAAATATTAAATGGATTTCGATTTTAATTTATTTCTTATATTATTTTCTTTTTGAGTATCTAAGAGGACAAACTCCTGGAAAAATGATCACTCGATCTAAAGTCATTTCATTAAAAGAAAATAGTGATTATTATTTTATTAGAATCACAGTAAGAACTCTAATGAGATTTATACCTCTAGACATACTTTCATATTTGTTTTTTTATAGAGGACTGCATGACTGGATTTCAGAAATGACTATAATCAATTATAGTAATATATATTAATGTTTAATTAAAAATCATTCAAAATGAAAAAGAATGTTGAACGCGTTTTGGGTATGCTTATAATTGCTGCCACGTTATCAAGTTGTGCCACTGTTTTTGGTGGTAAAGTATCAGAATGTCAGAGAACTAAACCTGCTGAAGGCCAACCCGCAAGGGCTATCAGAGCTGGTGCTTTAGTTGCTGACATTTTATTGTTCTGGCCAGGTGCAATTGTTGACTTTGCAACAGGTGCAATTTACAAACCATGTGATAAAAAATAAAACACCAGAAGCAGACTGATATCATTGTATCAGTCTGCTTCTTAATTTTTTACGAATGTAGGAATTAAAATCACCCATAACAGCACCTACCCACAATAGTCGGGTTTGTGCTTAGGATAATTTGTAATTCTTTTCGCACCAGCACTTTAAGGGCATAATTTGTAATTCTAAGCCGCCTACTGGAAGTAGCTGCAAACCGATAATTAGCCAGATTTATTGTATTATCATACCGGAATTGAAAGAATATTACCATTATAAATAAAAACTTAATCTTAAAATAATACTTATGAAACGTAATGCTACAGCCGTTTGGAACGGTTCAGGAAAAGAAGGTAAGGGTCATCTTACAACACAAAGCACCGTATTGAAACAAACTAAATATTCGTACAACAGTCGTTTTGAAGACGGGCCTGGTACAAACCCTGAAGAGTTGGTGGCAGCTGCACATGCAGGATGTTTTACTATGAAATTGAGTTTTGTGCTGGGTGAAGCAGGTTTTGTACCTGAAACGCTGGAAACTAAATGTATCGTTAATCTTGAAGACGGTAAAATTTCCGAATCTCACCTGATACTGAAAGCAACCGTAAAAGGTATAAGCCAGGCCGCTTTTGATGCAGCAGTTAAAGATGCAGAATTGAATTGCCCGATAAGCCTTTCGCTGAACACAAAAATCAGTGTTGAAGCGACTTTGAATGCTTAATCCTTAAAGATGATTCCGGGCCTGTTTCGTTTAGAGACTGCCAGGAGTTTTGGAACAGTATTAATATTGCTGATGGATATTTTATACTTTATTAAAAAGCCGGTTAAACCGGCTTTTTTTGTTATAGCTTAAGCTGATTGGGGTTAATTTCACGGCTGAATATTGTCTGAATCAGAATTTACTGAATTTCAGAATTAGCAGGATTTACGGTTGCAGGTTCTATGGTTTGCTTAAAAGTAATTCCGAAAATTGTCGGCTTCCTTAGCCTGCGACAAAGGATACCCTTTGTTTTATTTTTTAAAATGAACACTACCAGCAGCAGAGATATGACATTGTTTACTGCGAGTAATGAAACATTTGTTTCGGGTAGTGCAAGTAATAAAGGTGATAATACTCAATCAGGCAGACTCCCATGATTTCTTTTCAGATGCAGCTTTAAAATGTATCATCTTTGAAAGAAAAGCTTTTTGTCTCCCCTTTCAATTCTTTTTAATCTTTAGATGTAAGTAAAGAAATTTTCCAGAATTTGTATTAACATTTATTCGCTATTTTTCTTTTTATTTTCAAAAAACTAACTGTAGTAAAGCTTTCCGATTTAAATTGAAAAGATAATAATCATCTGCGTTGTAATTTAGAATAATTCCACATATATAATATTCTATATTTGTAGATATAACTTAAATATTGTAGTCATGAAAAGGAAACTACTACTTGCAGTATTATTTGCCACAGTCCCATTTATTTGGGCCGGTATAGCTGGTGATGAATACATTATTCTCAGTTGGAATGACCTGGGAATGCACTGTGCAAACAAAGATTTTCAAAAAATTTGTGTACTGCCTCCCTATAATAATCTGAAAGCCCAGGTTATAAAACGAGGAACCTCTACTACGTGGCCCGTAGTGATTAATACCGGATTCACTGTCGATTATTCAATCCCGGGGAATACTTATTCGGTAGGCAAAACTAATTTCTGGACTTACGCTAACCAATTGTTCGGTGTAACACTGGCGCCAAATATCGGATTAACAGGTGTTGGACTTAGCGGTACCATGGGCACTGTGGACAATAATTATTTTGTTGATGGTATCCCGTTAACTCCCTATCAGGATAATAACCTGGTTACCGAAAACCCTTTTCAATTGGCTTTAGTGAAACTGAAGGACGGAAGCGGTACAGTGATTAAAACTACTCAACCTGTGGTGCCGGTATCGAATGAAATTACCTGTGTTTCGAGCGGTTGCCATTCAAGCGAAACAGATATTCTCAATGAACATGAAAAGGTAACGGGATTTAATACTAATGCCCCTATACTTTGTGCAACATGTCATTCATCAAATGCTTTAGGCACAGCCGGTCATGTAGGAGTGCCTTCCCTGTCATTTGTTATTCATGATAAACATAAAAGCAAAACCAACGATTGTTACAAATGCCATCCGGGGGCAAACGCACAATGCTTTCGCGATGTAATGCATACAGCCGGAATGGTTTGCCAGGATTGCCATGGAAGTGTTGCCAATGTGGCACTGACAATTGAAAACGGGCGTAAGCCATGGTTGCAGGAACCTTCGTGCGGTGCAACCAGTTGTCATGGCTC
>JBBQMQ010000497.1:0-3288 GCA_038329115.1 Bacteroidales bacterium | reverse complement strand
CCTGTAACTCCGGCCACTTCGTCGGAACAGGAATCCTTCAGTTTTGCTACGGCGCGAGCTACTTTATCCGGATTACGCCCATTTATAACTACCTGATGACCTGATTTTAAAAATTCAGTAGCAAGTCCAAAACCTATACCCCGCGTACTTCCGGTTATTACAATTGTTTTCTTCTGCATAAATTTAAGTTTTAAACCCTTCCCGACAGATTGAAATTCAATGTCTGGACAGTGGAAAAGTACTTTAGTTAAAAATATAACTGCAAATGTAAGTAAAAAAATAATTTAATGTATAACTTTGTACCGATAAATTGAAACTTAGCTTATGAAAAAAATTGTAGTTCTTACAGGAGCCGGCATGAGTGCCGAAAGTGGCATCAGCACCTTTCGCGATGCAGGAGGATTATGGGAAAAATATAAGATTGATGATGTTGCCACACCAAACGCCTGGCAACGAAATCCGGCATTGGTTCTTGATTTTTACAACCAACGCCGCAAACAACTTCTTGAAGCAGAACCCAATCAAGGACATGTATTACTGGCCGGCCTGGAGAAAAACTTTGAAGTGCAAATTATCACCCAAAACGTTGACAATTTACATGAACGCGCCGGAAGTACCAATATTCTACATCTTCATGGCGAATTAATGAAAGTACGTTCCACGGGTCCGGGTGAAGAGGTTTTCAATCTTTCAATGGATAATTACGAAACACATTTGGGAGATAAATGCCCGAAAGGTTTTCAGCTTCGTCCGCACATTGTGTGGTTTGGCGAGGCAGTGCCCGAAATTGAGAAAGCAGAACATTTGACAACGCAAGCTGATATTCTTGTTGTTATCGGAAGTTCGCTACAGGTTTATCCCGCTGCCGGATTAATTCACAATGCCAGACCCGGAACACCCATTTATCTGATTGACCCGCACGAGGTATACAATTTACCGGCAAACGTTACTGTAATTCAGAAAGGAGCAAGCGAAGGATTAAAAGAATTAATAAAAATGCTAACTGAATAAAAAAAATATTGATATATTTGTGTAATTAAAAACCACCAATTGGCTTACAATTCTACCAAAAACGAATATTCAGCTTGGTGTTTATGCATTAATATCACATTAAAAACGGATTAATTTCCACAACCACAAAAATCGAGCGAATGATTTTACAAAAGAATATTCTTAATTTCATAAAAACTAAGGCTGAAACAGAATTTGAACCCTATTACATTTACGACAGTGAGAAGATAAAAGCCAAATGTAGGATATTTCAACATATTTCATACGAAAACAAATCTATCCATTTTGCCTCGATGGCGAATATAAATTCTGATTTTCTCAATATTGTGAAGGCGGAAAAAATGAATGTATTCGTCAATTCGCTACTCCATTTAGATGCAGTCCAAAAGGCCGGATTTAGCGAGAATGAAATTATTTTCACCTCATCGGCACTTACTGAGAAAACGATGAAACTAATTGAAAGTCAAAATGTTCAGGTCAATCTCGATTCGCCGGGGCAACTTGCACAATGGCAAAATTTGTTTCCCGACAAACCCGTGGGAATTCGTTGCAATATAGGCGATTATGTAAAACCCTATTCCAATCATGCCGGTTCATTTATCGGCAAAGAAAGTCGGTTGGGATTCACAACAACTGAAATTGCAGAAATAGCAGACAAAACCTTTATCAAAGGGTTGCACCTCTATGTGGGTACCGACATTTTTGATATCAATTATTTCGTAGCATGTTACACAGAATTGATTAAAATTGCGACAGACTTTCAAAACCTTGAATATTTGAATTTTGGTGGAGGTTTTGGAGTTTCCGAAGAGGACGAAAGTCTGTTTGACATGCTGGAATATGATAAACAGGTCACGAAATTGATGACTGATTTCTCGCTACAAAAAGGCAGAGGCATAAAGTTGATTTTAGAGCCCGGCAGAATCATTGGGGGTAATTCAGGATATTTTGTTTGCTGCATTACCGATATCAAAAACCGGCCGGATCAAAAGTTGGTTGGAGTAAATGCTTCTACCGTTCAATTTTCCAGACCCTTACTTTATCCGGATGTCAACCACCCGATAGCGGTTATCCGAAACGGAGAACTGCTGGTACACGACGAAATATACCCGACAACTATTTACGGCTGCTCAACATATTCGCGCGACATTTTTTCAAATAAAATCCCGTTGCCCGAACTACAGATTGGCGACACACTGGTTTTTGGAAATTCCGGGTCTTATTCGGCATCTTCGCACATGAAATTTCTTGGTTTTCCCAAACCCAAAGAGTGTTTTATATGATAACAGAACTGATTGAAGGTCGTTCGGCTTACAAAAACTTTGTAAAAGTAAGCACTGATGTGTATCGTGAGAATCAATATTTCCGAGGAACAGAGGGCAGTGTGGAAAGTTTGCTTTTAAACTCCGACAGCGCATTCAATAAGCACGCAAAAATCATGAAGTTTGTGGTGCGCGATGGGAATGATTTGGTTGCCCGATTTGCACTTATTCACGACTTCCGGTTGGCTGAGTATGTACAAGTCTCTTTCTTTGAGGCTCAAAAGGGATTGGGCGATATTTTTTCGGTCATAAAAAAAGAAATTCAAACTCATTTTCCCCAATGTATAAAAGTGGTAGTTGGGCTTAACGGCCATTTAAATTACGGAGCGGGCTTGCTAATGAACCGTTTCGACGAAACACCGGTTTTCGGACTTCCATACAACCCTGATTATTATGCCGGATATTTCAAAGACCTCCAATGTCGTACAATGGCAACCTTTCGCTTCAGTATGGAGGTTTATTCCGCTTGGGCAGAATCATATTCTCCTCAACGAGTCATCGAAGGACTCAATGTACGGTTTATGAATAAACAGCAAATAAAGGAAGAAAGTGCGGTTTATACCTTGCTGAACAATCAGGCATTTACAAATCACCCGTATTGGGCAAGCCGTGATAACGAGGAAGATATGGATCTGTTTTATCCGTTCAGGTTTTTATTGGACAATGAAAATCTGATTTTTGCAGAGGTACACGGCAAACCGGTAGGATTCTTTTTGTGGTATTCCGATTTCAACCAGCTCGTTACCGGACAACGTGATTTGAATGTATTTGATGTGATTAAATACCGGCTCGGAAAAACACCCGACACGATGCGGTTTACCGAAATAGGCATTATTCCTGAATATCAACGAAGTCCCGTGGCAATGGCTATGCTGAACAAATCGCTGCCGGCTATTCACCAAAAAGGATATAAATACTGTGAGGGTGGATTTATTTTTGAGGAAAATCTGGCTTC
>JBBQMQ010000496.1:0-3288 GCA_038329115.1 Bacteroidales bacterium | reverse complement strand
GTAAGCACCTTTTTTATCAAGTGGTTTCATGCCGTCAATCGAGTCACCGATTACGTTCATCAAACGGCCTTTCACCTGATCGCCAACCGGCATGGAGATAGCTGTTCCGCGAGAAATGGCTTTCAAACCACGACGCAGACCGTCGGTTGAATCCATCGCCACCGTGCGAACCGTATTTTCTCCAATATGTTGTTGTATTTCAACAATCAGTTCTTTTCCATTGCCCCGATCGATACTCAATGCATCGTGAATGGCAGGCAACTTAAATTCTTCATTTTCTTTCAATTCAAAGAAAACATCCACAACCGGTCCAATGATTTGTGAAATATGTCCAACTAACTCTGACATAAGTTTATAGCGTTTTAGTAATTGATTATTCGTTTGTGTTTTTTCGAAAAACAGTTGCAAAATTAGTCAAATAATTTGATTTTTCTGCCACTTCATATTAAAATTTGAAATTATTACAAATTGAAAATGCATTGCAAAATAGCCAATTAAGGCTAACCTGCTTATTTCTTTGACAAAAATATCCGTAGCAAAAAATATCCAATAATCCCTGAAAATAGAGAACCAAGAATTAAGCCCAGTTTTGCCTGATTAAGCAAATCGCTGCCTAAAGGGTAAGATAATCCTGCTAAAAAGAGTGCCACTGTAAATCCAATTCCACCTAACAAAGATAAGCCAAGTAAGTTTCTCCAAGTCATTCCAGAAGATAAACGAGCCATTTTAAATTTGACAGCCAGCCAAGTAAACGTAAAAATTCCGGTGACTTTTCCAATCAATAATCCTAACATTATGCTTAGAGCAACTCCCGAAAAAACATCGAGATTTTTCAGGTTAAAGATAACACCAGCATTGGCAAAAGCAAAAATTGGCATAATAAAATAGTTAACCGTATTTCCCAAATTGTCTTCAAAATCCTGCAATGGGCTTATAACTCTATCGGAAGCTGCTTCAACACGTGATAAGTGCTTGACTTGCCTATTTGTCAATACAATACTTTCATTTCCATCGGTTGGTATTGTTTTTTTTATTGCATCCAGTTCGCGTTGCAGACCTTGAGTGAATTTTTTTACATTCAAATGCGGGCACGCAGGAACCGAAAGAGCCACTAAAACTCCTGCAATGGCTGGGTGAATGCCAGCTTGAAGGAACATATACCAAATGATAATTCCAATAGCGGCGTAAAACATTTTGCTATTTATTCGCCAATAATTTCCTAGCATCAAAACTCCGAAAAGCAGTGCCGAAATAAGTAAATATATAAGCGACGAGGTCGAAAATTGTGCATAGAAAAAAGCAATCACAATAATGCCACCAATATCGTCGACAATAGCCAGTGCCAATAAAAATATTTTCAGACTTAGAGGTACTCTTTTACCCAACAGACTCAAAACTCCAACAGAAAATGCAATATCTGTTGCCATAGGAATTGCCATTCCTTTGAATTCTTCTGCTGAAAAATTATAGAATTTACCAACAGTAAAAAATACAATCACAGGTAAAATCATCCCACCAAATGCTGCAATGATTGGCAGAATAGCTTGTCGAAACGAAGATAATTCTCCAACTAAAATTTCCCTTTTGATTTCTAAGCCAACAGAAAAGAAAAAGACTGCCATAAGTGCATCGTTTACAATCTGTAAAGTTGTAAGCGGATGTCCATTATGGTTTAAAAAGTTGAATTGTTCGGTGCCTAAGAATAAATTGATTTTCCAGATGGATTCGTACCAATCGTGCAGCGGTGAATTGGCAATAATAATAGTTATTAAAGCTACTAACAATAATAAAACTCCCGGATTAACTCGATTTTCCAATCGATCCAGAAAGCCATATATCTTTTCAAAACGTTGATTCCTATAGTTTAGCTCCATAACATTGACTTATAACAAAACTCTTGTTTGTAAAGTTTTAATCGAGCTTCAGTACTTCAAGGAATGCTTTCTGTGGAACTTCCACGTTACCAATCTGTTTCATTTTCTTTTTGCCTTTTTTCTGTTTTTCAAGCAGTTTGCGTTTACGGCTAATATCACCACCATAACACTTGGCAGTCACATCTTTACGCACGGCTTTGATTGTTTCACGTGATATTATCTTTGCTCCGATTGCAGCTTGCACAGCAATATCAAATTGTTGACGAGGAATGAGTTCTTTTAGCTTTTCGCACATGCGTTTTCCAAGTGTAACGGCATTATCCACGTGAATCAGGCACGAAAGTGCATCTACCGGTTCGCCGTTCAGCAAAATATCCAAGCGGATAAGTTTTGACGGACGGAAACCATTCATGTGGTAATCAAATGATGCATAACCTTTCGAAATACTTTTCAATCGGTCGTAAAAGTCAAACACAATTTCACCCAACGGCAAATCGTACAACAACTCCATACGATTACCGGAAATATAATTTTGTTTCACCAATTCACCACGTTTCCCGAGACAAAGCGTCATAATCTGACCAATATAATCTGTTCTGGTAATAATAGAAGCACGAATAAATGGTTCTTCAATGCGGTCGATAGCCATAATATCAGGCATTCCCGACGGATTATGCACTTCAACCAAATCACCCTTATTGGTGTAAACTTTGTATGAAACATTTGGCACCGTGGTAATTACGTTCATATCGAACTCACGGTCGAGGCGCTCCTGAATAATTTCCATGTGCAACATTCCCAAAAATCCGCAACGGAAACCGAAGCCTAACGCTACTGAAGATTCAGCTTCAAAAGTAAGCGATGCATCGTTCAATTGCAATTTTTCCATTGCCGTGCGCAACTCTTCAAACTCTTCATTGTCAATAGGATACACACCCGCAAAAACCATTGGTTTCACTTCTTGAAAACCATCAATTGCCCCGTCGCAAGGTCGTTTTACATGCGTAATGGTATCACCGACTTTTACTTCTTTCGAGGTTTTAATTCCAGAAATAATATAGCCAACATTTCCTGCACCCAAGCTTTTGGTAGGTGACATTTCCAGTTTTAATACCCCAACTTCGTCGGCATAATATTCCTTTTCGGAATTGACAAATTTCACAAAGTCACCTTTATTAATCGTTCCATTTACAATTTTAAAATAAGCAATAATCCCACGGAACGAATTGAAAACTGAATCGAAAATCAGGCATTGCAGTGGAGCTTCGGGGTCTCCTTTTGGAGCAGGAATACGTGTTACAATGGCTTCCAACAGCTCATTCACGCCCATACCCGTTTTTCCGCTGGCACGCAAAATTTCCTCGGGCTTACAGCCCAACAATTCCACAATTTGATCTTCAACTTCCTCCGGCAT
>JBBQMQ010000495.1:0-3306 GCA_038329115.1 Bacteroidales bacterium | reverse complement strand
GAGAAAAATTATTTTTGCAATTACACTTATGATGTGTACTGTTGGAGCATTAAATGCTCAGAAAATGGATCAGGCAATCGGTATTCGATTCGGTTACGGAGGTGAAATTTCGTATCAACAACCGCTTGGAAATGCTAATCGTCTGGAACTTGATTTAGGCCTCAATGCATACGGATTCGGTTTAAGCGGTGTTTATCAATGGGTTTGGGATTTGTCCTCTCTGGCTGATGGTTTCAATTGGTATGCAGGTTTAGGAGCCGGAATCGGATCGTATAATTTTGCCAGAAATAGTGATTTTAGGTATCAAAACACAGTCTTGAATGTTGGTATTTTGGGTCAAATTGGTATGGAATACAATTTCGATATTCCTTTGCAACTTTCACTGGATTGGCGCCCGGGATTTTTTCTTCTAAACAGTTCTAGTGATAACTTTTCTTATAATGGAATTTGCCTAGCTGCCCGTTATCGATTCTGAAAGAAAATCAAAAATTTTATCAAAAAGAGGAATTTCCAATTAGGGAATTCCTCTTTTTACTTTGAAATCATTGTCTTTTTATAAACTTTCCAGTGCTTTTGTAATAGCTCGTTTAATTCCATCCGGATTTTTACCACCGGCTGAAGCAAAGAACGGTTGTCCACCACCGCCACCTTGAATTTCTTTAGCTGCATCGCGAGCAATGTTTACAGCATTCATTCCGCTAGCAACCAAATCGTCGGAAATCAAAACAGTCAGAGAAGGTTTTCCTTCGTTAACACAACCGGCAACAAAGAAAAGTTTTTCGGTTTGAATGTTACGGATCTGGAATGCCAGTGTTTTAACCTGATCGGCATTTAATGATCCTTCAAAACAAATCTCTTTTCTACCGTTTTTAAAATGCGTTCCTCCGCAAAGTTCCACAGAATTTCCGAACTGAATAACACGAACGGTTTCGCCGTATTTTTCTCCAAACAAAGCAATTGTACCAAGAGCTTGTGCTTAGTCAATTGGTGTGTCTCGTCTTTCACCGGCAATCAAATAGTTATCGCCCAGTCAGTAAGTATTTCTTTTCATCAGCCTATTGAGCCGATAAATTCAACGGAAGAAATAGGAAAACAAAGACTATTAATGTATTTTTCATTGAACTATTTCATTTAGAAATCAGTGTTTGCAAAAACAAAAAAAAAAATCGCATTTTGATTTAAAAAATTTTCCCGCAGATTACACAGATTAACGCAGTAAAAATCAGCGAATATTTGCGAAATCTGCGGGAGAATTATCTTTATCCGATTAAATTCAGAACGTATTGGTCTTTATTTGTTTGAAAAAATCATTTCCTTTGTCATCCACTAGAATAAATGCCGGAAAATTTTCAACTTCTATTTTCCAGATAGCCTCCATTCCCAGTTCGGGATATTCCAAACATTCTACTTTTTTGATGTTTTGTTCGGCCAGAATAGCAGCCGGACCACCAATAGAACCCAAATAAAAACCACCGTGCTTCTTACAAGCTTCCGTAACCTGTTCACTCCGATTTCCTTTGGCAATCATAATCAGGCTGCCACCGTTTTCTTGAAACAAATCTACATACGAATCCATACGCCCGGCAGTTGTAGGTCCAAACGAACCCGAAGCCATTCCTTTTGGAGTTTTGGCAGGCCCTGCATAATATATTGGATGATCTTTTAAGTATTGTGGTAATGGTTTTCCTGAATCCAACACTTCTTTCAACTTGGCATGAGCAATATCACGACCAACAACAATTGAACCTGTCAACGACAAACGGGTTGCCACCGGATATTTAGTCAATGTGGCCAAAATTTCCTTCATGGGTTTATTCAGATCGATATGAACGGCATTACCTTCGCCCTGATGACGTAATTCTTCAGGAATAAAACGACCGGGATTATCTTCCATTTTTTCAACCCAGATTCCGTCTTTATTTATTTTTCCCTTGATATTTCGGTCGGCTGAACAAGAAACTGCCAAACCAACAAAACAGGAAGCTCCGTGACGTGAAGAACGGACGATGCGAATGTCGTGAGCAAAATATTTTCCGCCAAACTGAGCTCCGATTCCAATTTCCTGTGATGCTTTCAGAATTCGTTTTTCCAATTCCACATCGCGGAATGATTGTCCAAATTCATTTCCTTCAGTTGGAAGTTCATCATAGTATTTCGTGGCTGCAAGTTTCACGGTTTTCATACAAGCATCAGCCGAAGTTCCGCCAATGGCAAAAGCAATATGATAGGGCGGACAAGCTGCTGTACCGAGGCTTTTCATTTTTTCAATCAGAAATTTTTCCAACGAAACAGGATTCAGTAACGCTTTGGTTTCCTGATATAAATAGGATTTGTTAGCCGAGCCGCCACCTTTAGCAATAAAAATAAATTTATATTCATTTCCATGGCTTGCCAGTAAGTCGATTTGAGCCGGAAGATTGGTACCTGTATTCACTTCGTCGTACATGTTTAACGCCGCATTTTGCGAATAGCGCAGGTTTTCTTCGGTATATGTTTCGTAAATTCCTTTCGACAAGGCTTCTTCGTCATTACCGTTAGTCCACACATTATTCCCTTTTTTGGCATAAACTGTTGCCGTTCCGGTATCCTGACAAAAAGGTAAAATTCCTTTGGCAGCAATTTCAGCGTTTCGAAGCAGGGTTAACGCAACATATTTATCATTTTCACTGGCTTGCGGATCAGCAAGGATAGTTGATAATTGTTTCTGATGTTCGGTGCGAAGCAAAAAAGAGCAATCGCGCATAGCGGCACGTGCCAATTTGGTGAGACCTTCGGGTTCAACTTTAAGCATTTCCTGTCCGTCTAATTGAGACTCCGAAACATGCTCGTTAGTAAGTAGATAATACTCTGTTTTTTCTTTTCCGAGTGGGAACGATTCCTGATATTTAAATTCTTTTGCCATTTTTTTATTTACGATTTAAACACTTACAAATTACGATTGGTTTATTGTTAAGCACTACAAAATTACGGAAATTTTTCCGCAATTAAAAATGATTCATTTCATAAAATCTTAATTGACGATAAAACCTGTTTTCACTTTCAATTGTTGAATCTTAAGTAAAATATTACAAAATATTAATGAACAGAATTATACTATTGTTTCTCAGCAAATTTTGCTATTTTTGTAAGAAAAAAACTCCTGAATTTTATTTATTATCCTAAACAGTTAAGACCTTATGCTTGAAGTTCAAAATCCAACTATTCAATTAATTGAGGAACTTGATTTTAGTTTTCTGGAACTTTTACCTACACCGGCTATCATCATTAATAAATCTGGCCGGGTAATTGAATTAAACGATAAATCAC
>JBBQMQ010000494.1:0-3325 GCA_038329115.1 Bacteroidales bacterium | reverse complement strand
GGTTTCTTTACTGTCCTTCCGGCAAATGAATGGATTGAAAAGGCAAAAACACGACCAATCCCAAAAATGCTTTTCAGTGAATTTTGGCACGAAGGCGAAGTATGCATATTATTTGCTGATACAAATCTTGGTAAATCTATTTTAGCTGTTCAAATTGCAGATAGCATTTCAAAAGGTATTCCTATTCGTGGTTTTAAGTTTGAGGCAGTTCCTCAAATAGTTTTGTATTTTGATTTTGAACTTACAGATAAGCAATTTCAAAATAGATATTCAATTGAATATGAAAACCCATATCAATTTCATGGCAATCTGTTGAGAGTAGAGATAAATCCTGATTCTGAAATACCTGAGGGTAAGACTTTTGAAGACATTTTGAATGATTCAATTGAAAAAGCAATAATTGAAAAAGGAGCGAAAGCATTGATTATTGACAACCTGACTTATTTGCGTTCAGAAACCGAAAAAGCAAAAGATGCCCTGCCTTTGATGAAACAGCTCAAAGCATTGAAAAACAAGTACAACCTGTCATTACTCATTTTGGCACACACACCAAAACGAGACCTTTCAAAGCCAATCACAAGGAATGATTTACAAGGTAGTAAAATGCTCATAAATTTTTGCGACAGTAGCTTTTCCATTGGTGAAAGTTTTGCTGACAAAAGCATACGTTATTTGAAAATGATTAAAGCTCGTAATACGGAAATAATTTATGATGCTGAAAATATCTGCGAATGCCAAATCTGTAAACCTGAAAACTTTCTTCAGTTCGAATTTCTGAATTTCAGTTCCGAATCACACCATTTGAAAGTAATTAGCGAAAAGGAGAAAGTGGAAATTGAAAACCAAATTGCTGAAATTATGATATTAGAACCTCAACTAAGCTCCTATGGTATTGCTAAAAGGCTTTGCAAAGATGAAAATAACTTCAATAGTTTTAAAGTCAAGGTCAATAGAATTTACAATAAAGTCAAGTCTAAAAAATGAAATTGGTAACAGTTGGTAACATTGGTAACACCTGTTACGAATGTTACTACTTGTTACTATCTTAAACGTTACGGCCATGTTCAAACCTCCATATCTTCAAGCATATAAAGGCATTTCCACACGCCACAACTGCCCTGAATGTGGAATAAAGCAATGTTTTACGCTTTATCTTGATGGCAACACTGACGAACCAATTCACCGAACCGTTGGTAAGTGCAACCGTGAAAGTAAATGTGGCTACCATTATACACCCAAACAATTTTTTATGGATAATCCTACTTCTTCTAGTGACGTTGCTCGCAACTTCTCAACTCCTCCCCTTGGGGGAGGTCGGGAGGGGTCAAAACCAACTGAACCAACCAAACCTATGGGAACAATCCCGTTCAAATATGTTGAACTTTCAGCCGGCTATCAAAGCAACTTCGTTCGTTTTTTGTGTGAGATTCTGACAGATGAACAAATTCATTCAGTAGGCGATAAATATGCAATTGGCAGAACAAAGGCAAACGAAGTTATCTTTTGGCAAATTGACATAACAGGAAAAGTGCGTACAGGTAAAATTATGCAATACAATCCCGAAACAGGTAAACGGATAAAACACGAAAGTGGAGCAATAGACTGGGTTCACAATAAGCTCAAACAGATGAAACAACTTCCGGACGACTATAATTTACAACAATGCTTTTTTGGCGAACACCTTTTGAATCTTTACCCTGCCGCAACAGTGGCAATTGTCGAAAGTGAAAAGTCTGCAATTATTGCCAGTGCTGTAATGCCGGATATAATTTGGTTGGCAGCCGGAAATATTAATGGCTTAACGATTGAAAAATGCAACCCATTGGCAGGTCGTAACATTATTTTATTCCCCGACTTGGGAGCTTATGACAAATGGAACTTAAAATCTATTGAAATCCAAAAACAGTTGAAGTGTAAAATAGATGTATCAAATCATTTAGAAAAAATTGCAACCACTGAAGAGAAAGAAAAAGGGCTTGACATTGCAGATTATATGATTGCTCAACTTCGTTCACAACTAATTCAACAATCTTCGAAAATTAAAAGTCGATTTTCAAAAACATTACAATCTTTCATGGAACAGAGTAAAGCTTTGTCGATACTTGTCAACCGCTTGCAATTGGAAGAAGTATAACCAATCAAACGTAATTAAGAATTCGTCTTTTTAAAATAACTGTAGATAAAAAATAAAATCCGACAAGTAAATAGATAAAATAACAATGATGAATAGATATGTTTATTGTGTATATTTGCATTTGTTTTCTGAAAACTATGCAAATTTAATTATGGCTTCAAAAAGGAATCACAAGGTTAGAGACAATTACGCTCTATATAACAGCTTGTTAGCAGAGAGAAAATCAATATTCTCTGAAGTCATTGAGATTAAAAATGTTGGTAATCACCCCAGAACCCTCGAAGCTCCAATAGAAGTAACGCACCCTGATATTCCGGATAAAATGGTATTGTTGGTTGATGTAAAGGTCAATAATTATAGCTTTTTTCAATTCAAACTTAGATATAAAGAATTTCTTCAAAATCCGATATTTCGTTTTGACAGCGATGGTGATACACACTGGAATCGAATTGAAGGCATTCCCTTAAATGAACAACAAATTCCAACACCTCATTTTCATAAGTTCAATCAGGACGGTTTTGAAATAGCTTATAAAACAGACCAGCTACTTGATACAACAAAAAGTAAAGCTTTAGAAGATATTGAAGTTTGCATTGCACATTTTTTCCACGAGTGTAATATCAGATTAATGGAAGATAGTTTTCCAACAATTAAAATTTTGTCAAACCAGTTAGGTTTTTCTTATATAAAAGTAGATCCTAACGAAAATATCCAATTTGTATGAAGATTGATGAGATTTTAAACGATATCAAAAGTTCTTTTGGAGGACTCTGGAATTTAAAGCAACGTGGTAATTCTACAGAAATTATCACTCCTTATGCCACAACAAATAATAAATTCGTTTCAGTCTTTATCACTAAACAGGGCAATGATTATTTTATAACTGATGGTGGTTGGATAAATGGAGGTATGTACGATGTTATTCCAAACAATTCTGAAACTAATTATTTAAAAGTTTTTTTCCATTTTCAGAATGCATTTGATGTATTGGAAATTGACTCTGAAGGTATCACCTATTATTATGTGAAAGCCACAAATACCATTGATATACCTTCCAAAGTATTGGCATTTTCTACCTTTATTCAGAGTATCGTTAGTGTCTCCGAAATCATTTTTGATGATATTAAAGAAACAGAAAAAAGACAACGTTTCTTTTCGAAGGCTAATGATTATTTGAAATCATTAATGATA
>JBBQMQ010000493.1:0-3329 GCA_038329115.1 Bacteroidales bacterium | reverse complement strand
GGTTTAACATAAATGTTAAAAACCTATTTCAAAAAACAACTAGCATGTTTTTTAAAAAAATTAAAAAAAATAAAATCGAACTTTATGAATACTATTGTATATTTATATACTGAAATCATGCCATACCAAACTGTAGTATTTAAGGAATACTCAAAGTTGGGCTATACTGTTCATGCATTTTATTTGGATAAACAAAGGCAAACCCCTTATATTCCGACCGAAATTAAAAATGTGCATTATTATCCAAAAAGTGGCTACAATAGAAGTGAATTATTGACAAAAGTTATAGAATTAAAGCCAGTTATATTATTAGTATGTGGTTGGTCGGATAAGGATTATTTACACATTGCAAGGTATTTTAAAAAGGAAAACAATATCCCTGTTATATGTCCTATTGATACTCAATATAAAAAAAGAGTAAAACAAGTTATTGGATTTGCAATTTCACCGTTTTATATAAAGAATGCATTTACGCATATTTGGACACCCGGTATACGCCAGTATGAATTTGCACGACTACTTGGTTACTCGGAATCTAACATACTTCATAATTCACTCACATGCGATGTAGAATTTTTTGATAAAGTCAATGTTGAAAATAAAAGAAAGATTTATCCAAAACGTTTTCTATTTGTAGGAAGATTTAATAAAGTCAAGGGACTGGAACTCCTTATTAGTGCCTGGGAAAACATTTCGGATAAGAAAGGATGGGAAATCACTTTGGTAGGTAATGGACCGGAAAAAGAGAGATTTATTGGAATTGAAGGTATTGAAGTGCTTGATTTTATGAATCATGGTGATTTAATTAAGTTAGCACAAGATTCTGGTTGTTTTATACTTCCTTCAATTTATGAACCTTGGGCATTGGTTTTGCATGAGTTTGCTGCAGCGGGTTTACCTTTACTTTGTTCTGAAGCATGTGGTGCAAGCGATTCATTTGTAATTAACGGTTTTAATGGGTTCACATTTAAAACTAGTAATATCAGTGATTTGAGAGATAAATTATTATTTTTTATAAATTGCGATCATAAAGAATTGATCAGAATGTCATACAACAGCAAAAAGCTTGCAAAAAGAATAACACCGGAAATTAGTGCTGCTTCATTTCTAAGCGTTTTAAAATAGACATTTCACATTAAGCATCACATGCTAAAATATATTTTGGGTTTATTAAAGAATCTTTTTAACCCTGCGGTATCACTGTTTGCGAAAATTGATTATAAATCGCAGGTAAATAAAAAGGCGAAAATTTATCATGGTGCAAAGGTGTATAATTCAACTATAGATTCATACAGCTACTTAGGACCAAAATCAGAAGTTGTTTGTGCCGATATTGGCAAGTTCTGTTCAATAGCACCGAGATGTACAATCGGATTGGGAACTCATAGCTTAAAAAACATCTCAACATCTCCATTATTTACCTCAAAGAGAAATGGAACAGGTCATAGTTGGGCAAGTATAAATACGTTTCAAGAAATTCACCGAGTTAGTGTCGGTAATGATGTTTGGATAGGCACAAAGGTTATTATAATGGGTGGAGTAAAAATTGGTGATGGGGCAATAATTGGTGCCGGCTCAATTGTAACAAAAAATATTCCTGATTATGCAATAGCAGTTGGTATTCCTGCAAAGGTTATAAAATATCGCTTTGAAGAAACCATAATAAATAAACTATTGGAATTGAAGTGGTGGAATTTATCTGAAAATAAGTTGAAAGATTATATAGAATTATTCCAAATCGAGAATTTCAATTTGAAAGATTTAAACAAAATTAATGAAGAATACCTATGTTCGCAAATAAAACCCTCCTCATAATCGGAGGCACCGGCTCATTTGGGAATGCCGTTCTCAACCGCTTTCTGGATACCGAAAAATAGAAAGATGATCCGCCAAAAGTCGGACAAGTAGCTCATATTTAACGCTTGCCCAACGCAGGTGTGGTAAAACGCTAATTTCAATTGAAGAACTTATAGACGATACGTTGTCGCGAAAATCAAAACTTATTATTACTCGAATTAGTATTTTTGCATTTTTTAATAACCGGTGACAATGATTTATTGGTTCTAAATAAGGTCGGGAATACTAAAATCATCAACTTTCGTGATTTTGAGAGTTTAACACTAAACAGATTAAATAAGTAAGCAAATAAAATCAAACCCCCACAACTTCATTTAAGAGATCGTAAAGGTTCGTTCGGCAATGCCGAAACTAGAATGTTGATGAAAATAAAATAGAACGATGATGACGCTGATTTAATGGATGAACGCTTGTTCATTTCACTATAAATCTATATATTTATGTAATACAATTTAATTAATTAGCAGTGGCAACAGTGATATTAGATACCCGTTCAACCGAAGTAAAAAGGATGCTTGAGTTTTTAAAAGCAACTCGTTATGCCAAGGTAGTTGAAGAGAAGATCTCAAATGATGAAACCTTACTTGCTATTAGAGATGTCGAAAATGGCAAAGTAAACGTTTACGAATCGGTAAAAGAAATGATTTCAACTTTGAAGAAAAGGGAAGGTGTATAAAATCACTACAACAAACAAGTTTGAGAAAGACTTCAGTAAATGCGTAAAGCGGAACCTTGATCTTGATGCTTTAGTCGGAGTATTAGAGATTTTGGAGCATTCAGAAAAGTTGCCCCGTATTTGTAAACCACATATACTTGCCGGAAATTACAATGGATATTGGGAGTGCCACTTTCAAGCTGATTGGCTTCTAATCTGACGCCAAAATGATAAATTGAAAGAAATTGAATTAGTTCGTAAAGGAACACATTCTGATTTATTTTAATTTCAAATACTCCAATTAATTTTTCGGTACAATTCAAGGTTTCTCCATGTTTAGCAACAAACTTTACTTATCAGCGTCGGTACAGGTTCATTTGGCCATGCATTGCTAAACCGTTTTCTGTCCAAAGTTATTACACAGAGGTCCACAGAGGAAACACAGAGTTACCCAGTGTGTCTTTAATGCTTAAACTCAATGGTACTCTCTGTTCAACACTGTGAAACACTGTGAAACTTTAAATTACAATAATCTTAAAATATTAACCTCCTATGTTTAAAAACAAAACCCTCCTAATTACCGGTGGCACCGGCTCTTTCGGTAATGCCGTACTTAATCGTTTTTTAGATACCGACATTAAAGAAATCCGTATCTTCTCACGTGATGAGAAAAAGCAGGATGATATGCGTCATCGCTTAAACAATCCCAAAGTAAAGTTTTATATTGGGAATGTTCGCGAAAAACGCAGTGTCGATTATGCGATGCGGGGGGTTGATTTTATTTTTCATGCTGCTGCTTTGAAGCAAGTACCTTCTT
>JBBQMQ010000492.1:0-3345 GCA_038329115.1 Bacteroidales bacterium | reverse complement strand
GTCTGTAACACGGAATAACATTTCACGGTTCAAAACTCTATTTTGCTGATTGAAAACGAAATAAATATCCAAATCATTCAATTTTTTATGAATGAACATGAGCTCTTTCGGATTTTGCGTATTGGTGGTGAGGTCGGGTGTAACATTCAATTGTTTAATTACTTCAGCAACTGGTATGCCCGAATACATTTTTCCTTTACCGTATTTATTTTCGGTAGTATTTCCCCAAACCGCATCCGCCAATTGCTTAAATGCCATTGAGTTATTTACAACATCTTTTACCGACAACATTTCCAGCGGTTTAGGTCCATAAACCACAGCTCCCTCTTTTACCAATTGTGCAATACGTTTCAGTGTTGAAAATTCCATTTTGGTACTGTTGTGCAACATCAACAAGGAGAAACGCTGGTTGCCTCCTAATGATAATTTGCCATCAATCACTTTGATTTTGGTATTCAACATATCAATATTACAAGCATTTGGGGTAATGCCATATGGCAAATCCTTCACAAAACTTTTGTTGTAATACAAGGGCAATTCATCGCCAAAATAAAACAATACATCAACCACAGGCTCCCCTTTTTGAAGTAGATATTGAACACGAGCCTGATACTTCAACCAGTCCTGATTGAATTCCCACACCGGATTATTGCGGTTATAATGTCCACCAAACTTACCAAGCGTCATACCTGGTTTTTTGTCAAAAGGTTGATGTACAAAACTATGCAATATAATTTGATTTACTCCTGCACAAAAAGCAGCATCTCCAAAAGGTTTTAAGTCACCCGGTGATTCCGAATAATGTGCAAAACCAGTATATGCCTCCGAACCAATAATCTGTTTATTAAAGGCTAATGCAGAATAAGTTGGCATACAATAAGCAGGTTTGTCAGCCGGATTATACTCAGACAATTTATCCTGATTAGCATTCGCCCAAAACTCTGTCATAGGCAAATCAATGTATTCGTTTGTTTTTAAGGCATCTGATGGTGGATACGCTCCCCAACCGCCATATATTGCTTCGCCATGGTATTCCACTCCATTACGGTGACTTAAATCCGCAAAATGCTTGTAAAAATTCTGGTCAATTAAATCGGCAATGGTTTTACGGAAATCGAATAAAAACGCTTCGGTTAATTCTGTGCTTCCAACTGTTTCGCCACATAAAACTGGTATCCATGGAAGAATACTATACCCTCTGCGGGTTTGAAACTCATTTGCAAAGTTTTTCGTCCATGTTTGAAATTGTGCTTCCCAGCTATCCATTAATAAAAATTTCAAGGTATTACCTTTATAAGTTCCGGCAGCATCTAACAATTTCTTTGCATAGCTATTGATATGGTGATTCAGCGCAGTGGTATCCATTTTATCTGCTTCCAACCCTTCTTCACCCTTTGTTGATGGATCAACAATAACGCCAGTAGAAGTATATCCAAAACGAATAATCTGCCAGCGACCTTTGGGGGCATTCCATTTCAGCGTGCCATCAGCTGCCATAAAACTTGTAATGTCAATCACCGAATTTTCTGAAATCGGTGTAACATTTTTCTTACTATTCAAATCAAGCGCATTTTGGTTCAAGTCATACACCGAAGCTGTTTTTTCAAAAAAGGAAGTAACGGGCGACTGAAAAAGTGCTTGTTCATCGCCTTTCAGCAATTCAAGTTCAGCAATTGGAAAATTGTTAGAATATACAAGGCTTGTATTTGTAAGTTCGAGACGATAATACTTTGCTTTTGTTGTGGGGAAAACGACAGTAATGGGTTTATTGCTGCCTACCGATTTTAAGTCGGCAACCTTTGTATACACTTTACCATCATTAGAACTTGACAAAGCAAAATTTAGTGTAACTTTCCCATTATCAACTAAAACAAAATCCCAGCAGAATGGCAAATGTGGGTAAAGAACTAATTTATCTGCTGTAAAATCGTTAGAAAAACTCACATCAACCACCTGATTTTTTTTGAAGTCAATTTCACTTTTGGGATTTCCATCAAAAAGCACGTTTCCTGTTGAAATTTTATTTACATCAATTGTAGGATTAGCTTCTTTGAATGAGTTTGAATTTTCCTTCATTGGGAAAGCCAGAACAAGCTCATCACGGTAAAAATTCTCCTTCTTTATTGGCTCTACAAGCTTAACAATCAAAGCTTTTCCTCCATCAACAGAGGTTTTAGTCCACACATATTGTTTCATCGACATTTCGGGTGTAATCCAGGGACCGCCGATAGTGGCAAAACCATCAATAGTCTCTATTCCAATGCTTATCCCCAATCTATTGGCCTCTTTCAATGCCCATTGGTACATTTCAATCCATTCGGGCGAATTAAATTTCACCTTTGGCACATCTACCGTTTTGTTATAGATGGCAGCAATATTAAATATGCTCGCCTGTACAACCCCATGTGCCTTCATTGCTTCCAAATCTTTGGTAATACCATCTTTCGTGATATTACCACCCATCCAATGCCACCACGCATGCACTTTTGATGACGTTGGCGGTGTTTGGAAATCGGATTTGCTCAGTGTGTTTTGAGCAATAGCGCAAAAAGAGAAAATAAAACTAAAAATTAAAACAAAATGGATTTTTTTCATACTGAAATCAATACTTTAAACTTTTGAATATAAATAACTTACTTGGAATAGGCTAGGCGAAAGCCTACATCACAGTTGCGGTTGCAGGTCGGATCTCCGTGTCCACGACGCGCACTTCGGCAATCGTTCGCCCCATGAAACCAGCAACCGCCACGTACCACCCGGTGAGAACCCGTTTCCGCACCTTTAGGGTTGGTTTGCGGCGTTGTCGGGTAATCGCCATACCAGTCGGAGCACAACTCCCACACGTTGCCGTGCATATCAAACAATCCCCAATCATTGGGCGAAATACTGCCCACCGCAGTTGTTTTTCCTCTGACTTGGCCTTTCTCATTATTGTTATATGGATAAGTGCCATTGTAGTTTGCCTGCGAAGTGCTTAGATTGAACCCTGTATTAAAAGGTGTAGATGTTCCTGCACGGCAGGCATATTCCCATTCTGCTTCGGTAGGCAGTCGGCAACCCATCCAGTTGGCAAAAGCAGTGGCATCGTTCCAACTTACATGAATTACCGGATGGTTGTAATCAGAGACAGGCCGCATTTCTCCGTTTACGCCGCATTTCCAGTTCACACCTGCTTTATTGTACCATTTATCACCGGTGAATATTGCGCTTCCTTCCATGCTACCGGCTATGTAACAGATGCTGACAAAGGAGCTGGCAGCATGGAAGGAAGCGCAAGATTCACCGGGGATAAATGGTACAATAAAGCAGGTGTGAACTGGAAATGCGGCGTAAACGGAGAAATGC
>JBBQMQ010000491.1:0-3362 GCA_038329115.1 Bacteroidales bacterium | reverse complement strand
GATGCGCCTTATTATTGTTTGTTGTATAAAATTCGTCCCGGACTAACTTCGTGGGGGCCAATAAAAATAGGTTATTCCGACACCATTGAAAAAATGATTGAACGGCTCAATTACGATATTATTTATATGGATAATATGTCGTTACTCACCGATGTAAAAATCTTGATTTATACTTTTGAAATTATTTTTAAAGGCAAAGGCATGTGAAAATTAGGTTATTTCTATATCTTTGTAAATAGTTTTAAAAGATATGGAGAATAGTAGTTTGTATTTAAAAATGATTGCGTGGCGCGAAAGCCACATCAAAGAACGGGACTTTATTCTGATATTGAGTTTCGTAGTCGGTATTTTTGCTGCCACTGCCGCTTTTCTACTCAAAAGCGCAATTCATTTCATTCAATATTTACTGACCAGTAATTTTAGTCGACACGATGTAAATTATTGGTATTTGGTCTTTCCAATTATTGGTATTTCTATTGCCTCGTTGTTCGTCCGGTATGTGGTGAAAGATAATATCAGTCACGGTATTACCCGCATTTTGTTTGCCATTTCGCAGCGCAAAAGTATTCTGAAACTTCATAATATATGGTCATCACTGGTGGGAAGTTCCATAACCATTGGTTTTGGAGGTTCGGTGGGAGCGGAAGCACCTATTGTACTTACAGGTTCTGCCATTGGTTCCAATTTGGGAAATTTTTTCAAGATGGATCAGAAAACCCTGATGTTGCTGGTAGGTTGTGGGGCTGCCGGAGCCATTGGGGGCATTTTTAAAGCTCCCATTGCCGGTTTGGTCTTTACGCTCGAGGTATTAATGCTCGATATGACGCTGACAGCCATTGTGCCATTACTTATTTCGTCGGTAACGGCAACGGCATTATCCTATTTTTTTTCCGGAAGTTCATTTACTTTTGAATTCGGAACGTATGAGCCTTTTGCAATTTCACGAATTCCGTATCTGATTTTATTGGGAGTTATTTGCGGGTTGGTATCGTTGTATTTTACCCGTGGAATGAACTGGATTGAAGGTTTTTTCCGCAAATATAAAAATCCGTATACAAAACTGGTTTTTGGAGGAATTACATTGAGTTTACTCATTTTTATTTTCCCACCACTTTACGGAGAAGGTTATGACACGATTGCAGCACTTCTAAACGGTCATTCGGCTTCGGTACTCGATCAGAGTTTATTTCTTGGATTGGGAAATAGTCCATGGGTAATTATTGTTTATCTGACTCTGATTGTTATTTTCAAAATATTTGCTTCGGCAGCAACAACTGCTTCCGGTGGAGTGGGTGGAATCTTTGCTCCTTCTTTATTTGTTGGCTGTTTAACCGGTTTTGTGGTGGCAAAAGTGCTAAATACGCTTGGATTTCATATTCCAATTGAAAATTTCGCTTTGGCAGGTATGTCAGGTTTAATGTCGGGAGTAATGCATGCACCGCTTACCGGCATATTTTTAATTGCTGAACTTACAGGTGGTTACAATTTGTTTATGACATTGATGATCGTCTCCACTGTTTCGTACCTGACGATTATTCTTTTCGAACCACATAGTTTATATGCCATGCGGTTGGCTCAAAAAGGTGAATTGCTTACACACCATAAGGATAAAGCCATTCTGACGATGCTTAAAATGGAAAATTTCATCGAAACTGATTTTATCGTGTTGAATCCTGAAATGTCATTGGGTGAATTGGTGAAAAATATTTCGCGGTCTAAACGAAATTTGTTTCCGGTAGTAAATCCTCTGAGCGGTGTAATTATTGGTATTGTATTAGTCGATGAAGTCCGCAATATCATGTTCAGGCAGGATTTATACGATCGTTTCAAAGTCAGTAAACTAATGACTTCACCTCCGGCCACACTGAAAGCAACCATGCCAATGGAAAAGGTAATGGATATTTTCGAAGATACCAATTCGTGGTATTTGCCTGTTGTTGATGATAACAAAGTGTATTTGGGATTTTGTTCTAAATCGAAAATATTTAATTCGTACCGGCATGTGTTGGTGCATTTTTCGGATGAATGACCCCTAACCCCTAAAGGGGGAATTTTCATTTTTACGCAATACACAAAATAAATAAAACATGACAAAACAAAAACTTACTTACACTGAAGCAGTAGCTGAATTGGAACAGATTCTGGCAGAACTTGAAAATAATTCGGAAGTAAACATGGATGTGATTTCAGAAAAAGTGAAGAAAGCTGCCGCCTTAATGGAACTTTGCAAAAAACAATTGCATGAGTTGGACGAAGAATTGGAGAAAATGCTAGAACAACTTGACTGACTTATTTCCGGATATATTGTGCTGAAAATAAAATATTTAATGAAAATATGAAAATAAAAATCTTGCTTTTCCTGTCTTTGTTGACTTCTCTGTTTACAGTATATTCACAGTCGAAAACCACCATTGAAATAAAAGATAACTGGTATTATCTGAACGGTGAAAAATATTTTATCAAAGCCATTGGTTATGAGATCGGTGCACGTCCGGGGCAACATCCCTATCAGGATGTGAGAACAGACAATCTGGATTTGATGAAATTTGATCTGAAAGTCATAAAAGAAGGAGGTTATAATGCCATCCGTACCTGGAGCCAATTCTCGGAGCCACAATTAAAAATGGTTCAGAATTCAGGGTTGAAACTCATAATGGGAATTGCGGTGGACCCGGAAAAAAATTATGGCGATCCTAAATTTATAAAGGATTGCGAAGATTCAGTAATGAAAGTAATGAATTACGCTAAAAAATACGATTGTATAATTACATACCTCATTCTCAACGAACCACAGACCGATCATGTTTACAAAGTGACAGGAAAAGCCTTTGTAAATCTGATGAAAGATTTAATGGATATTATTCATAAAGAGCATCCAGGAATTCCTGTAACCATTTCGGCCAATGCCATGATTAGCGATTATATTGATGAAAATATTTTTGATGTATATGCTTACAATTGCTACGATCATACCGAGGCACAAACCTCAACTATGGGTTTTAAAGATTATATCAAAGGGCTTTATAAATTAAACGGACTGAGAAAACCGCTGATTACTACCGAATTTGGATACTCTGTTTCCCAACGTGGTTACGGTCGATATGGAGGAAATACATTAATTCAGCAAAGCAACGGTTTGATTTCGAATTATCGCGATTTGTTGGATGCCGGTGCTGTAGGAATGTGTCCGTTTTATTATGCAGACGGATGGTGGAAAGGTGGCGATCAGTCTTTTCACAATCCGGAACAACCGGAAGAATGGTTTGGCTTTTGGGGATACAGCGATAAAAATGACAAATATGGCTCTCCGCGTCCGGTTTGGTTTGCCATGCGTGATTATATGAAGGCGCTAATAATCAGCC
>JBBQMQ010000490.1:0-3368 GCA_038329115.1 Bacteroidales bacterium | reverse complement strand
ATCAGCAATATGATTTCAAAAAATAGCGTTTTTCCTATCGGGCAAATCAATAAGCCGCATGGCGTAAATGGTGAAATGTCATTTTCGTTTACCTCCGATATTTTTGACAGAGAAGAAGTTCCTTATTTTATTTTTGAAATTCAGGGAATTCTCGTACCGTTTTTTATGGAAGAATATCGTTTTAAAGGCAGCACAACCGGACTATTAAAACTGGACGGAATTACGACTGAAGCACAGGCCCGTGATTTTTATGGCCTGACTATTTACTTGCCTAAAAAATATCTGGAAAAAGTGGAAGATGCTGAAATTGAATTGGATTATTTTGCCGGATTCAGTTTGGTGGATGCAGAAAAGGGATTGTTAGGCGTAATTTCTGAGGTAGATCAAACAACTGAAAATGTATTGTTTGTAATTCCAACCAAAAACGACGAATTGTTGATTCCTGCAGGTGAAGAATATATCGAAGAAATTGACCACGACAAGAAAATCATTTATGTCCGGTTGCCTGAAGGTTTGTTGGATTTGTAACTTAAGGAGAACCAACTTTACTATTTCCTTTTTTTATAAAAAATGAAATATAACACCATTAAAAAGCTACAAATAGAAGAAAAAAACCAATGTTCTTTCTTCTATTTCAAACAATTTTTTCACAAAATTTCCGTTTATTTAGAGTATAAATGAATTACTGTTGAACAACTGATATTAGTGTGAAAAAAAATATACTCCGAATTCTCTCAATATTGCTCCTTCTTTACTCTCCTTACAGCATAATCAAGATATCAGCTCAGCAAAATGAATCGACAAATGACACCACTAAACTGGTTTCATTCAGTGCTCTTGCACCTATAATTGAAAGAAATTATCAAATAAAATTCTATTATCAACCGGAATGGTTTGCAAACAAACGATTCAGAGAATCAATTGCTTTATTGCGCCTTGACGATTGTCTGGCCATCGTCAAACGGTTGACTGAACTGGATTGTATTGAAATTAGTCCCACAAAATATGTTTTTGTTCCGGTGGAAATTCGTAATTTCTCCAATAGAAAAAACAGTAAAGGAGTATTTCTTGTTGGGAATGAGAGTGATTTCGGACATGTTACCAAGGCCATCATTATGGGTAAAATTTTTAATGAAGAAACCGGCAAACCCTTGTATGGCGCAACAATAAATATTGATAATCTGAACATGACTGCCTCTACGGATCGGGACGGAAACTATAAGTTTACCATTCCGGTTGGCGAATATAATTTAAGGCTTAATTATAATGGTTTTGAAGAGAATAACAGAACTATTAAAGCTGGTGGGAACGGAATTGTTGATTTCGAAATGGTTCAAAATTCAATTATGCTGAAAGAGATTGTCATTGTGGATAAAGCTCCCGATCTGAATCTGATTCGCACCGAAATGAGTTCGATTAAGCTTAATTCCAAAAACATCAAAGAGTTACCCATGTTTTTGGGCGAAAAAGACATCATAAAAAGTGTGACTTTGCTCCCCGGCGTACAATCGACAGGTGAATTCGGAACCGGTTTTTTTGTACGCGGTGGTAGTGCCGATCAAAACCTTATTCTGGTTGAAGATGTGCCCTTGTTTAATTCTTCTCACATGTTTGGATTGACATCTGCTTTAAATCCGGATGGAGTGAATAGTGTTAACTTTATGAAAGCCGGAATTCCTGCCAAATATGGCGAACGGGCTTCGTCGGTAATGGATATCAGGTTAGGAAATAATGTTGACAAATTATCGGTTAAAGGAGGTATCGGTATTTTGGATTCAAGATTGAACCTTGAAGTTCCGCTCTTCGACAAGAAAGTAAAATGGTTAATCGGTGGTCGTACTTCCTATTCTAATTTATTGTTTCATCTATTGCCCGATGCTGATTTAAGAAACAGTTCCGCGAGTTTTTACGATTTGAATACGTTGCTCACAGTTCGTTTCGATCCAAAGAACAGTTTAGCCGTTTTCGGATATTTTAGTAACGATAATTTCAGTTTTACCAAAACTTCACCATACCATTATAGTAATATGCTGGGTTCTTTGCGGTATTCACACACATTTAATGATAAATTCTATTCTTCAATTCTGATAGGAACAAGTAGTTATCTGAACGATGTGGTTGACAGGGATTCGTTGAAACCAAAAGAAGCATACAAAATCTATTCGGCAGTAAATTATAACGATGTCAAACTGAATTTTAACTGGTCGCCAAATGATAAACATTCGGTTAGTTTTGGCGTAAGTTCTGTTTTGTATAATCTTCAACCGGGCATGTTATCTCCTCTTTTTCCGGCAACAAATGTAAAACCCCTGACAACAAATCCGGAAAAGGGACTTGAAATGGCTTTATACATTAGTGATAATATTAATTTTTCGCCAAAAATCGGAGGTGAATTTGGGTTACGGTTTACAAATTATGCTCAATTGGGACCGAATAGCGTTTTTATCTTCAACCCAGCTGCTGCCCATACACCGGAAAACATTGTTGATACGTTTAATTACAGCAATAATAAAATTATAAAATGGTATCCAAGTATAGAACCCAGAATCTCATTGCGTTATTCGCTTGATAATTTAAGTTCGCTAAAGTTTAGTTATAATCGTATCAGTCAGTTTATTAATCTCATCTCAAATACTGCAGTCATGTCACCGACTGATGTGTATAAACTGAGTAGTTCCAACGTAAAGCCATTAATTTGCAATCAAATAGCTATGGGTTATTTCCGGAATTTCAATCAGAATACGCTGGAAGCTTCGGTGGAAGTCTATTATAAAAAACTCGACAATATTTTGGAATACAGAGATGGAGCATCGATTGTTGTAAACAATGCACTGGAAACTGATTTGTTGAACGCTTCAGGTTACAATTACGGAATTGAGTTTTATATAAAGAAAAATATCGGAAAATTAACCGGGTGGGCAAGTTATACCTATTCCCGCTCGATGCGACATACAACAAGCCCTTACGCTTTGGACCAGCTAAGCGGAAACAGATATTATGCATCGCCTTTTGATAAACCTCACAATCTGATATTGATGGCTAATTATCATTTAACGAGAAGATGGTGGGTGTCAGGTACTTTTGCATACAATACCGGAAAACCGGTAACTCTCCCTGAATCAAAGTATACATTTGACGGAAAACAATATGTTTATTTTTCCGAACGGGGCAAATACCGTCTCCCCGACTATCATCGTCTCGATTTAGCAATCACTCATGATGAGACACTGCTTTTGAAGCAAAAATGGAAAGGTAGCTGGACATTCAGCTTACTCAATGTATATGCACAAAAAAACCCATATTCTGTTTTTTATAAATCTACTTCGCAACTGGAATCGCAGTTCTCTCAAAAGTTCAATCTTTACCAG
>JBBQMQ010000489.1:0-3372 GCA_038329115.1 Bacteroidales bacterium | reverse complement strand
TATGGTTATTCTATCTTATAGCTCTCTTTCTCTTCAATCACGTTGTGTGGGATACAGCATTGTATCATCAACAATGGACTGGTAACGGATCATTTGAGAAATACCTTTCAATAATACGGAAAATGGACATTTTGTATTATGCTTTGTCAGTTTTGTATGTACCAGCAATTATTTTTCTGATTTTTATAGCTTTCAAAATTGGGATGTTGTTTATAAACGAAACAATTCCAGATTCCCGGATATTTAAAATAGCAATAATAAGTAGCATAATTCTCTACCTTCCTTTATGGACAAGAGTTATCTGGTTTTTAATAATTAAAAATGGATATATTTCAGAAGAAGTGATAAGTTTTAATCCCTTATCTATAACTTATTTTTTCGATAACTTAAAGGGAATGCCGATGGGAGCGGTAAAAGCCTGGCGATTCATCAACTTATTCCAGTTATTGTTTATTTTATTTTCAGCATATTTTATTAAAATAAGTACATCATTAAGTTATCTGAAATCCTGCTTTTTTGTATTAATTACCTATGGAACGGGTTTGATCCTTATGGTTGCAATTCGTTTAGTTATAGCATAAAAATTAATTATAAATAGAAAATGAAATTAAGAATAATTCTTTTGATTCTGGTTATCATCATTGTATTGTCATTGGGCTTTCTGTTTTCTTTGTATAGTGATAAAAATGAAAAACAATCTAAATTCCCATTAATTACATTTACAAGTATTCATGGCAAACAAATTAATTTAGAATCGGTTACAAAAGCTGAAGGGTTTTGTTTTTCTATTTTAAGTACGGATTGTGATGTGTGTCAGTCAGAGGCTATTCTTATTTCACAAATAAAGAAGCTTTATCCCGATTATTATTTTATTGTTTTATTAACTGATTCATTAAATGAGATTAGAACTTTTGATTTCCTTTACAAATTGGAGGATAAAAATGTCATAATAGGTTATATCTCATCCGATTCATTGATGAAGTATTGGGGCAATATTTCTATCCCGCATATTTTTATATATAATAAAGAAAAAAGCTTGATTTTTAATGAACCTGCTATTAATATGAATACGTTTAAGAAGTATTGGAAAGCAACAAGTTGAATTTCAAAACCAAAGACAAAGAGTGAGAAAATTCCAACTTCAACTCGAACAACGCGATTGCGGTGTAGCCTGTCTGCTTAACCTATTACATTATTACGGGGGCAATAGCACCATTGATGAATTGCGGCGCCAATCTGGTACTTCGGTTACGGGAACAACTTTGCTTGGACTTAAGCAGGCTGCGGAACACACAGGCTTCACTGCCGAAGGCTGCGAGGCAGATATTCCCGCATTACTGGAGCACGGGCAACCTGTAATTCTCCATGTTATTGTGGAAGGCAACCTCCAGCATTACATGGTATTTTATGGGAAAGATCTTAAAAACGGCAGCAATACATATATTTTAGGCGATCCGGCAAAAGGAATAATTAGCCTGAGTGCAGAAGAACTTGAAAAAATATGGATTTCGAAAGCTTGTCTTACACTCACCCCAAATGAAAATTTTATCAAAAAGGAAGTCGTAAAAAAACATAAACAAAAATGGATTTTAGAACTTATTAAAGAAGACTATTCTATTTTGGGTGTTGCCGCCGTTCTTGGTCTTATTATTGCCGGGCTGGGACTTTCGATGGCTATATTTTCGCAGAAACTTATCGATGTAATAATTCCGCAGAAAAACCTGCTCCGGTTAAATATGGGCATTGTCCTACTCTTGTTGTTGCTGTTGGCAAAAGAAGGTTTTCAATACATACGTCAGTATTTACTTATTAACCAGGCGAAAGATTTTAATACCCGCATTATCGATTATTTTTATACCCGTTTGCTTAATCTGCCAAAATTCTTTTTCGATACACGTAAAATCGGCGAATTAACGGCGCGCCTGAACGATACGGCACGCATACAAAGGGTTATAAGCCAGTTGGCCGGTAATGTGGTAGCTGATATTTTGGTTGTTTTTGCAACATTAAGTTTGCTTTTTGTTTATAAATGGGAGGTAGCTGTAGCCTGCCTGTTTTTTTTACCACTGTATTTTATTTTGATACTATTACACAATAAAAGCATACTTTCCGGCCAACGAAATGTTATGGCAGGGTATGCCCAATGCGAATCAAATTATATTTCAACGATACAGGGCATTGAAACCATCAAAAATTTTAATAAACAGGAATTATTTGGCAATAGCAACAAGGAATTGTATAAGAATTACCAGACGAAAGTAGTACACCTGGTGCACATTCAGATAAAACTGTCTTTCCTGGCAAGCGGATCAGGCGTACTATTTTTAGTCGGGGTTTTGTTTTATTGCGCCACGCTTATGTTGCATGGTAAGCTATTGGCCGGTGAACTCATCGCTATTTTAAGCATGAGTGGCTCATTGCTGCCTACTGTTGCCGGACTTGCCCTGGTTTCTATCCCATTAAATGAGGCAAAAATAGCTTTCGATCGCATGTTCGAGTTTACCGGCATTGAACCGGAAGCAAATGAAAAGGAAGATCAAAACTTGTCTTTCCAGAATCTCGAAGTAAAAAATGTGGCCTTTCGTTTTGCCGGAAGAAGCCAATTGCTAAAGCGCGTTTCGTTCGGGGTTAACAAAGGCGAAATAATTGCAATAATGGGCGAAAATGGTTGCGGGAAAAGTACACTTGCGCAAATCCTGCAGAAACATTATCAACCGGAAACAGGAAGTATTATTTTGAATGCCAGCCAGTCACAAAATGAAGTTTCATTGGACAACTGGAGAAGAATAGTTAGTTCGGTTCCTCAGAATATCCATATTTTTAACGGGTCGGTAATCGAAAATATTGCGTTTGAGGACACATCCACCAAACCGCAGGAGGTTATAGATTTTTTGCAACAATATGGCTTTGCCCCATTTATCGAAAGTTTGTCACAATCCTTTATGACATTGGTGGGTGAAGAAGGTATTAACTTGTCGGGAGGTCAACGGCAGATGATAGCATTGGCAAGAGCATTGTACCCTAAACCCCAACTGCTTATTTTGGACGAGGTTACTTCGGCCATGGATCGGAAGTCAGAACAATTTGTGCTTCAGTTGCTTAAAAAGCTTAAAAGTGAAATGGGCATCATTTTTATAACCCATCGCCTGCATGTTTTAAAAGGATTTTGCGATCGTATTTACATTATGGAAAACGGTATTATAACCATGCAGGGTAATCACGAAACGCTTTTACAATCCGAAAATCTATATAGCCAGCACTGGAATGATTTGGTGCTGTAAGTTTGATTCAAAGCTTCATTACCCAATTTACTCCCTCCTCGGTTTATCCACCCTGTTTTTCAGGGTTTGCTCAATATCTACCGGTTTCACC
>JBBQMQ010000488.1:0-3384 GCA_038329115.1 Bacteroidales bacterium | reverse complement strand
GATGCACAACAATTGGATGAAGTAGTGGTTACCGGAATGGTGAAAGTTGATAAACGATTGTTCACCGGTGCAACAGACAAATTGGATGCTTCCAAAACAAAAATAGACGGAATTACAGATGTGAGCAGGGCTTTGGAAGGTCGTTCGGCAGGAGTGTCGGTACAAAATGTTTCCGGTACATTCGGTACAGCCCCGAAAATAAGGGTTCGTGGTGCAACTTCTATTTATGGTAACTCAAAGCCATTATGGGTGGTGGATGGTGTAGTGGTAGAGGATGCGATTGATGTTTCGAGTGATGATTTGTCATCGGGAAATGCAGAAACTTTGATTTCTTCTGCCATTGCAGGAATTAATGCCGATGACATTGAGAGTTTCCAGATTTTAAAGGATGGATCGGCAACTTCAATCTACGGAGCCCGTGCAATGGCTGGAGTAGTGGTGATCACAACCAAAAAAGGGAAATCAGGTGTAAGCAGATTGAATTATACAGGTGAATTTACTTCCCGCATGATTCCTGGTTATTCTGATTTTAATATATCCAATTCGCAGCAACAAATGGGGATTTACCAGGAAATGGAGCGAAAGGGTTGGTTGGAATTTGCAACAATTGCCGGTGCTTCCAACAGTGGTGTTTATGGTAAAATGTATCAACTCATTAACCAATACGAAAACGGTGGTTACGGGTTACTTAATTCTACCGGAGCAAAAAATGCCTATTTGCAACAAGCTGAATTTAGAAATACCGATTGGTTCAATTTGTTGTTTAATCAAAACCTGACTCAGAATCATGCATTGAGTATTTCGTCCGGAACAGACAAGGCTAAATTTTATGTATCCTTGTCGGTTTTTGATGATCCGGGTTGGACTAAATCCAGTTCGGTACAACGCTATACTGCAAATGTGAACGGTTCGTACGAAATCGTCAAGAACCTGACCATAAATATGTTGACAAATGGTTCTTACAGGAAACAAAAAGCTCCGGGAACATTAAGTCAGGATATTGACGTGGTAAGCGGTGAAGTGAAACGTGAATTTGATATTAACCCATACAGTTATTCGTTAAATTCTTCCCGCACTCTTGATTCCAAAGAATTCTATACCCGTAATTATGCTCCATTTAATATATTTCATGAATTGGAAAATAATTACATCGATCTTAATGTGTCCGACCTAAAGTTTCAAACCGAATTAAACTGGAAAATTATTCGTGGTCTGGAGGCTAATGTGTTGGCAGCCATAAAGTACCAATCGTCTTCGCAAGAACATCACATAATGGATCACTCCAATCAGGCCGAAGCATATCGGGCAGGTATTTCACCTGAAAATGCAACAATTGCTGAAAATAACCCATTATTATATACCGACCCTGATAAACCGGGTTCATTGCCTGTAAGTATTCTTCCCGAAGGTGGAATCTATGATCGGACTGCTTATTCGATGCGTGGTATTGATTTTCGAAGCTCGGTTACCTATAATACTTCAATTGAAGATAAACATATTATTAATTTCTTTGGAGGAATGGAAACCGGCTCAACTGACCGAAATAAAACATGGTTTCGGGGTTGGGGATACCAATACGACAACGGAGGAACTCCATTTTTTGATCCCAATGTTTTCAAACAAGCAAAAGAAGAAAACGGAAATTATTATACCAATCAATCAACATTTACGAGAAATGTAGCCTTTTTTGGTTCTGCAACATATTCTTATTTAGGAAGATATACTATTAATGGAACCGGAAGGTACGAAGGTTCGAATAAACTGGGAAAAGCACTTTCAGCCCGTTGGTTACCTACCTGGAACATATCGGGAGCATGGAATGCTAATGAAGAAAAATGGTTTAACGGCATTTTTGGTTCAACTCTTTCGCATGCCAAACTGAAAGCATCATACTCATTAACCGCAGATAGCGGACCTGATTTTGTGACTAATTCTCAGGTTGTTTATAAAAGTTATAACCCATGGAGACCCACAGCCAGTGTGGCCGAATCAGGAATATTTATCGAAAATTTAGAGAACAGCGAGTTGACGTATGAAAAGAAACATGAGCTGAATATTGGAACTGATTTAGGTTTTTTGAATAACAGAATTAACGTGGAGGCTGATTATTATACCCGTCAGAATTTTGATTTGATAGGTTTGGTTTATACACCCGGAGAAGGTGGACAAATAGCGAAATATGCCAATGTGGCTTCGATGAGTTCACATGGTGTTGAACTGACTCTCTCCACAAAAAATATCGTTTCAAAGGATTTTACATGGAATACGGATTTTATTTTTTCGAATGCAGTAAATAAAATTACAAACCTTGATTCCAGATCAAACGTTATACAGTTGGTTTCAGGTTCGGGTTATGCCTTAAAGGGTTATCCTGTACGTGCTTTATTTTCAATTCCTTTTGCCGGGTTGAACGATGCGGGTTTACCTACATTTATTAATCAGGATGGAGTGAAAACAGTTACGGATATAAACTTTCAGGAATTTGAAAAACTTGACTTTTTGAAATATGAAGGACCGACAGACCCGACAATAACAGGAAGTTTAGGCAATACATTTACATGGAAAGGACTCAATCTGAATGTATTTATTACTTATTCTTTTGGAAATAAAGTAAGACTTGATCCGGCTTTTGCAGCAAAATATTCTGATTTAACTTCGATGCCAAAAGAATTTTTCAATCGTTGGGAACTTCCAGACGATGAGGCGTATACAACTATTCCTGTTATTGCCAGCAAAAGACAAATTCAAAATTATCCGAACCTGGCTTATGCATACAATGCTTACAATTATTCTACCGAACGGGTGGCTGATGGCGGATTTGTCAGGTTAAAAGAAATGTCACTATCTTATGATATTCCGAAAAAATGGATAGGCACATTAAATATCAATTCTATTCAGGTCAAATTACAGGCAACAAATTTATTCTTGTTGTATGCTGATAAAAAATTGAACGGACAAGATCCGGAATTCTTTAATAGTGGCGGTGTTGCAACTCCTGTTCCAAAACAATTTACACTGACATTCAGGTTGGGAATATAAATTTAGTTGACATTATTTTAGAATCAAAATGCAAATGAAGAAAATATATATAAATATAATGAGCTTAGTTTACATAATGTTATTACTAACATCGTGTAACGACATTTTGGATACTTTGCCAGATAACAGAACGTTGTTGAATAACGAAAAGAAAATAACTCAACTTCTTATTTCGGCCTATCCGACTGCAAATTATTCTGTTTTGGCTGAATTAAGTTCCGATAATTTTGTAGACAATAATGCAATTCTTGCGGTAACTTTAGAAAGTTTCGAGCGAATGCATGATGAAATATTTGCATGGCAACCGGTTAAATCATCTACTCAGGAAGACAGTCCCTCTTTTGT
>JBBQMQ010000487.1:0-3393 GCA_038329115.1 Bacteroidales bacterium | reverse complement strand
GATTACAATCACTTTACCTGTTACATCGAATAAGTTTTTCATTATTTTTTAATTTTTATGACCCCTAACCCCTAAAGGGGAATAAGAGATGCTAGTGTTAATATAACCCCTAGCCCCTAAAGGGGAACTAGATTAGATTTGTTTAATAATTTATTATATTTCAACCACTTAACTGTAAAGAACTTGCTCTTTTAGCCCCTTTAGGGGTTTGGGGTTCTTTCTTAAGCCCCTTTAGGGGTTTGGGGTTACAAATTAAATAACCGTTTTAAATGACGTTCGTAAATGTTTTCTTCTACGCATTGTCCTACAATATCGGCATATTTTTCCAATAATCCTGTATAGGTTTCGCCCATTTCTGATGCTACTTTATAGGCAACGTGAATCAGCTGACGGAAATTAGGATTATAATCAGGATGTCCGGGAATCTGACGCAATGTGTTTGCATATTTTTCGCTTGACCAAGCGTTTACTTCTTCAACTGAAGGAAGTTTTGTGTCGTCAATGTCAATCACATCGGCATAAGGAGCACATAATTCATCTTTACGATTAAATGAATTGGCATAAATCTGTTTTGCCAAATCCAGCGCTTCTCCACCTGCAACAGCCAGACCGATTACTTCTTCCAACCAGGTTGTGCCGGCAGTTTTTACATGAAGTCCTTTGTTGTATTTCTTGATTACGTGAGCCATTACCGGATAAATGGAGAATTTATCACTTCCGGAGTGTATGCTCAATTTCAATTCTTCCGGCAAACCGAATTCTTTAACAGCGAAATCCAGCACCAAAACATCTTCTTCAAATTCTTTTGCAAACTGATCAACATCACCTGTATAATCTACCCCTTTATTGAAACGACCTGTAAATTTAGGAGCAATTGTCTGAGCCGGAACACCTTTGTTAGCAAGCATTTTCAGGATAAACAACATTTCGATCGGAGTTTGAGGTGTTTCCACTTCATCCATTGAAACTTCGGGAATAAAATTACCTTCGCCTTTTTCTGCTTTCAAAAAATTGTAAATGTCTGCGGCTTGCTGAGTAGCTGCCAAAAATTTACCTGCAATTGTTTCCAACAGTTCCACTGAAACCATGAAAGTGTGGTCAATTCCAGGAATAGTGAGTTTACCAATATATTTGTCGCATGAAGCTACAAACGCACGAATATCTTCATCACTGCTTTCTTTTCCTATAAACGAAGCAACGTCGAGCGTAAAAAAATCAGAAGATGCAACAAACGGAGCAACATTGCTGAAATTAATATGGTCGGCATCTACAAAATATTTTCCTGTAAAACCAAGTGCTGCAACAGCCGCATCGGCTTCTTTGCGAACGTCGGATGGATGTGTGTGAACATACGTATGTTCGCGATTTGATTTATTCCAAACCATGCTGATATCCAGACCTTTTTCATTGGCTTTCATAATGGCACGAAGCTGAGCTTCACCCTGATGCGAAAACCGGTCACCGGTACCAAAACTGTATTTTCCTAATTTCATGATTAAAACTTATTTATGGTTCAATATGTAATGATTTTATTCTACAAAATGCATGTAATCCTCAATATTTTCTTTTAACAAAATATCAATGGGAACATAATTTATTTTTCGTATTTCCTGTCTGAAAATCAGCTCCCTACACATATCCCTTACGGTAAAATACGATTGTTTATCCGGGCGTTGAGCAATCAAACAATTGATAACCCCTTGTTGAAGATAATTAATATTCTGACTTAGTAAGTCATATCCTATCAAACGTATTTTAGCCCTATTCAATTCTTCAAGGTGTTTTGCCAATTTATATACTCTTGAATTAAAAGTAATGGCAGCCTTTATATTTTTATTAATTTCAAATACATTTTCTAATGATGCAAAATTTGATTTTTCGTCATCGTTTTTAAACTCCACATTAATAATTTCAAAATAATTTGTAAGTTCATTATCCTGAATGTATTGCATAAAACCATTATAACGTGTAATTGTCTGATTAGATACAGAACCTTTTCGCTGCGTTCTGATAATCAAAATCTGAGTTCCTTCAGGCAATGAACTTAAAAGCATTTTTGCTGCTATATAACCACTCTGAAATGAATTCTGGCCATAATAGGTTAGGAAGTTTGCTTCCGGAATCAATGAATCAATAAACGAAAAAGGAATCCCACGATTTGTCAGTTCATTGGTAAATGCAAGAGATTCGGCTTTAAAAATCGGAGCCAGAAATACTGCATCGGGCAAGTTATTCAGGATTTTCTCTGAAACTTCAACAAATGAATTCACATCGAACTGATTAAAATAGTTTTTTTCAATAATAACATTGTGATGTACAAAATCAAGAGCAGCCTGATCGAAACCTTTGTCCACGCTTTCCCAGTATTCTGCAGCTGAGAAAGTAGGAATCATACTTACGAAGCGATATTGTTTTTTAGAGGCAAGAGAACGCGCAAACAAATTGGGCGTATAATTCATTTCCTTCAGAACCTTTGTCACAGCCTCACGGCTTTTTTCCGAAACATCGCCCCGATTATGCAAAACACGGTCGACTGTTCCATCGGAAACACCTGCCAATACTGCAATATCTTTTATCCTTATTTTATGTGATTTGTCTTCCATTTCTTAGAAATATTGTATTCCGTGTTCGTACACAGAAAATCTCAGACAAAAGTAATACTTATTTTGTAATAAAGAAATCATTTATCCTTTCGTGTGCGAACACGGAAGCATGCAAATTTTGATTGAATTACACTTATATATCTTATTTACTGAGATATATAGAATATTTTAGCAGATAAACTTTCCTGAATTATTTGAAAAATAATTTGAAATAAATATTATTTAGCAATTCACTGCTGAAAATGAAAAAGAGAGATAGAAAAATTCTATCTCTCTTTTTTAAATCACCGAGTTTATTCACTAAGGTATAATTACTTTTTGAACAACTGTATTACTGTTATCTGTAACAGACAGAATATAAATTCCTTTCTGTAAATCAAATTGTTTCGTTTCCAGAGCTTTTATTTCAGAATTGTTTACTTGTTTTCCGGTAACATCATATAAGCTAAAATTGACGGAATTTAACAAACAGTCGATTTTCAAATTCGATGCAGATACAAAAACTTTCAGGCTTTCGCTCATTGTTGCGATTTTAACTGTTGAAACGTTATATACATCCTGCAGAAATTTATCGGCATAGCGTTCACCCATCATTAACACACTTGGTTCATCCCAATGAATTCCATCTCCTAACAACAGTGTTCCGGTTGCCATTACAAAATCCGAATTGGGTATGTAAGACTTCACCTGCTGAATTACAATCAGATTAAATCCAACAAATTAAGGACGTCCGTCAGAAAGTACACCGCAAAAGAAAGGTAAAACGGGAATGCCTAAATCTAAACTGAAA
>JBBQMQ010000486.1:0-3399 GCA_038329115.1 Bacteroidales bacterium | reverse complement strand
GCTGAGTCGGAGATGAAGCGCAATCCCGAAAGTTGGAGGATTGATTTCTCCAAAAAACTAAAATGGGATTATTGCAATGGTCTTGAACTTCAGGCTATTTACATGGTTTGGAAAAAAACCGCTGAGCCTAAATATTTCAATTATGTGATAAGTTATGCCGATACAATTATTAATGCTGACGGAAAAATAACCGGATACAAACTTGAAGATTTCAGCACTGACAAATTAAATTCCGGAAAGATGTTGTTTGATTTATACGCCAAAACCAAGATTGAAAAATACAAAAAGGCGATGGATTTACTTCGAAGCCAGATGAAAAATCATCCGCGAACCTCGGATGGTGGTTTTTGGCACAAGAAAATCTATCCAAATCAAATGTGGCTTGATGGAATTTACATGGCTTCGCCGTTCTTAGCAGAATATGGTTATCGTTTTAATGAAAAAGCACTATTTGACGAAGTTTCCCATCAAATTCTGACCATGGCAAAGCATAGTTATGATGCCAAAACCGGACTTTATTACCACGGTTGGGACGAAAGTAAACTTCAAAAATGGGCTAATCCCGAAACCGGACTTTCACCGAATTTCTGGTCGCGAAGCATGGGTTGGTATATGATGGCCATGGTTGATGTGCTTGATTATTTGCCGAAAAATCATCCAAAACGTGCGGAAATTATCAAAATTCTGACCAATCTCTGTCAGTCGTTGGAAAAATATCGCGACCCAAAAACAGGAATGTGGTATCAGGTTACCGATAAATTGGCCGAAACAGGCAATTATGTTGAATCTTCAGGCTCGGCGATGTTCATATACACGTGGGTGAAAGGAGCCCAAAAAGGGTATTTACCAAAATCATATCTTGAGAAAGGAAAAATCGCTTACGATCAGTTTGTCAACCGATTTATCAAAGAAAATCAGGATGGAACTATCTCATTGACTGATGCGTGTTCAGTAGCCGGACTGGGTGGAAGTCCGCGTTACCGCGACGGAAGTTACCAATATTATATTTCCGAACCAAAAAGAGACAATGACCCGAAAGCGGTTTCACCATTTATTATGGTGAGTGTTTTGTTGAATAAATAAAATTTGAAGTCCAATGAAAAAATCTCTCATTCTGTTTTTTATTCTATTTTCGCTGAAAAGTATTGCTCAAACTCCGGCCTTCCCGACTGCCGAGGGAGATGGAATGTATACAACCGGCGGTCGTGGTGGACAAATTTTATATGTGACTAAGCTGACTGATGACGGTTCAGCAGGAACCTTGCGTTGGGCAATTAATCAAACCGGTGCGAGAATTATCATGTTTAAAGTTGCGGGACTTATTCCGTTGACTTCGGAGCTCCGTATCAAAAATGGAAATCTTACTATTGCAGGACAAAGCGCTCCAGGTGACGGAATTTGCATTAAAAATTATCCAACAGTTTTAGAGGCCAGCAATGTAATAATTCGTTTTATTCGATTCAGAATGGGCGACGAAGCCGCTGAAGCTGCGAAGTTGGCCGGTAATACTTCCTACAGTTTTGATGGTGCCGATGCTATTTGGGGACGAGATCAAACTGACGTTATTATTGACCATTGTTCGATGAGCTGGAATATAGACGAATGTTCATCCTTTTACGACAACAAACGATTTACTATGCAATGGTGCGTGATGGCCGAAAGCATGCGAAACTCTGTACATTCAAAAGGAGCACACGGATACGGTGGAATTTGGGGCGGCGAACCGGCTACATTCCACCACAATATTTTGGCATTTCACGACAGCCGTAATCCGCGGTTTTGTGGAAGTCGTTACAACAACAGTCCATCTACTGAATTAGTAAACTTCAGCAATAATGTGATTTATAATTGGGGTTCAAACTCCGGATATGCCGGTGAAGGTGGTCGTTACAACATGATTAACAACTACTACCGTTCGGGTGCTGCCACCGGTTCAAGTGCACAATACCGTATTTTTAGTCCAAATGCCGATGGAGGTACAAACAGTCAACCGGCCGGAGTTTGGGGAACTTTTTATTTGAATGGCAATGTGATGAAAAATAATCCGGCAACTACTGCAAACAACTGGCTTGGTTTTCAACCGGTAAGTCTGGGAACAAAAAATATTCTGGATTTAGAATCATCAACTCCATTCTCAAAACCAATTTTGACCACTCAAACAGCTGATGCAGCTTACCTGAGCGTTACTTCGTATGGTGGTGCCAGTCTTAAACGCGATGCAGTTGATACCCGTGTAATAAACACCATTTTGAACGGAACGATTACGTGTACAGCAGGAAGCAACGGTAGCACCGGTGGTTTTATCGATTCTCAAAAAGATGTGGGTGGTTGGCCTGCATATAACTATGATACGAATGGTGTACCAATTGATACAGATGGCGATGGAATGTCTGACAGTTGGGAAGCTTCACATGGTTTAAATCCGAATAATTCTGCTGATGGTTCAACCAAAACGCTTGATGGCAATTATACCAATGTTGAAATTTATCTGAACGAATTGACAAAACCGGTAACCGATGTTCAAATCGTGATTTCTGGCATCAATGAAATTCAAAGCAATTCAATTTCGGTTTTTCCAAATCCGGTTAGAAGCGGAAATATCACAATAAATGCCGGTGAAAATATTGTTTCAACTCAATTATATTCAATAAATGGTCTGAAATTAAATGACTTAAAAACCAATACAACCAACTTTTCAGTTCCTATTGATAATCTAAAAGAAGGATTATATATTGTAAGAGTCACCATGGAAAATGGAATTTCAAAACCGACTATTATTTTAAAACAATAATATGAAACGAATTTATTTATTATCCCTTTTATTGATAAGTATTTGTACGTTTTCTCAGGTAAAATACGATATTGTTGTCGACCGCAACGGAACCGGACATTTCCGCAATATCCAGCAAGCGATTGACTCTGTTCGGGCTTTTAATCCTGCCGGAGTGGTTACTATTTTTATCAAAAACGGTTTTTACAAGGAAAAACTGGAATTCCCGACGCATGTTTGCAATGTGCGATTGATTGGCGAAGACCGCGATAAAACGATTATCAATTATGATGACCACGCCAATATTCGCAAAATGGGCACATTCAAAACCTTCACGTTGAAGATTTGTGGAAATGATATACGACTTGAAAATCTGACAGTAGAAAATACGGCTGCACAACTGGGACAAGCCGTTGCGCTTCATGTGGAAGGTGATCGTTCCGTGTTTATCAATTGCCGTTTCCTTGGAAATCAGGACACCATTTACACCGGACGCGAAAATATGCGCCAGTACTTTTTGAATTGTTATATAGAAGGCACCACCGATTTCATTTTCGGTCCGTCGACCGTTTGGTTTGAAGGATGCAGCATTTATTGTAAGAAAAACTCCTACATCACTGCTGCCAGCA
>JBBQMQ010000485.1:0-3416 GCA_038329115.1 Bacteroidales bacterium | reverse complement strand
AAACTCATTCCACAATATATTGACGATTGTATCATGCTTTGAAAAATTGAGGTCTTTATAAAGCACCTCATTGGCAAACTCTTCCGCCTGGGAATGCGTATACCCATCCTTTATTACTTGCGAATAGGTTTCTGCAGCAAGGTCGCCACGAGCTGCAATAAATTCTGCATTAGCTGCCAATTCGGGATGACTTTCCAACAGGAAAGATTGGAGGGTGAGTCTGTAATAGGATAACTCAACAGGTTGTTTATTGGTATTTTTCATATTTGCTGTATTTTTAGTTTTGCTATTTTTATACCGATTGCAGAAATAATTTAATTGGTATTATAATCACTTCTGCAATTGGTTTGATAATTCATTTCCGTTATGCATTAAAAATGCTGCATAACGGAAATGATAAAGTGTCAGCAACTTATTCTACTTTACACTTTTATTTAGGAGGAAATTCAAACACTTATTGCAATTTGTGAACTCGTGGCTTTGCAATTTTGGCTTCATCAGCCTTTTTCTCTTGCGCTTCTGTTGGTTTAGTTTGACCGGCATTCAACGGTTCTTTGACTGTCTTTGTTGCTTCATTCGTTTTGCCATCTGAATTAACGGCAACCTGCGTTTTACTTGCATCGTCCGGGGTGACTTCTTTAGCATTCGCTTTATCCGGATCCCAACGGTAGAAACCTAGCTTATTCTGGTCGGGATTTACTTTTACATACGCATTGTATTCTTTACCTTCGCGGTCTTTCATCCCAGCAACGTAAATAGTGCCGCCTTCTTTGAGTTTGCTTTGGTCAGTTTCAGGCAGGTCAACACCACCTAATTTGGCTGGAATTACTAATTCTTTGTTGGCAGATTCGGAATTCGATTGTTTCTGCTTCTGATTATCAAAACTGAACTCAATGCCTCGTTTATCGGCATTGATTTGAATCGTAGCATTAAACAACTTTCCACTTTTAGACAGCATATCTTCCAACTGAATGGCTTTACCTTCTTTTAAATCCTGCATTTGTTTTTCATCCAGACTGACACCTTTAATTTCTTTGGGGATATGAATTTTATCGGCTCTGACAGCCACCAGTTCATTTGTAAGTCTATCAATTGAAATATAAGCAGGGGTTGGTTGTTGTCCGGGGAATTCTATATTTAAAATTCGACCTGCATTATTTGATTTGAGCAAATTGTTTTTGTCATCATCCGAGAAATGAATTCCAAAAAAAGGTCTATCCAATTCGGGGGATTTGCGCACGGCATGAATAGCTACGGTCAATTTGCCTTCTATTTCCCGAAAGGATAAGCGGGCATCGGTGCGAAACGTCATTTCATCAAACTTAGGAGTGATGGGAATCAGTACGGGTGATTTACCCCAATTAAGCATGGCATCCAAGCTCCCTGTTTTTTCCAGCGTTTCGCGCGTCACACCCAATCGTTCCAACTGTTTCCAGTCGATACGGCTTTCATCAATGGGCTTATAATCCTGTTTCGTTGAAAATTCATCCGGTGACACCCGATGCATATCAAGAGTTTCCTTGTTGTAAAGTACTTCAGGATGGAGAAGCATTTCTTGCAAAACAGAAGAAATGTTTTCAACCATATGGGCTGGTACTTTGAAAAATTGGAAATGGGTCGGGTCTTTGTACTGACGGTGAAAATTGCTAAAGAAATTTTCCAATACATTACCCTGTTTGTCAAGTTTCAAAAACAGGGGTTCGTTTTCGGGTTTAGGACTAACCGACTTCATTTTACCATCCTTGCCAATTTCGGATACAACATCTAATTTGTTGTCCTTTTTATCTGCAACTAATAATACATCTTGGTCATTTACATTCTCGTTCATAACTTTTATTTTTTAGGTGAATACTTTATTCGCCGGCAAAGTTATGTATGTAAATCAAACAATTATCATGTTTTGATAGGGCTGTCGTCAGTTGGCTAGGGTTGGCTTAGATTGGCTTTATGCAATGATTTTATTTATATAATAACTCTAAAATAATCGTTCAATATTGAGCTATGATTATCTTTTCAATATACTTTCCAAATGTCGTAGTGTTTCCCTTTCGACTTGTTCAAAGTCTGGCAAATCATGAATTTGTTCATTCATTGATTTTGCCCAACGACCTTTGTATTGAGGTATACGTTCAGCAAGCTTTTTATTGAAATCGAAAGGATTTAGACCTTTACTTTTACACTTATTGCCAAACTCATTCATATAAAAATCTACATCCATACCATGAATTTCAAGCAAATACCATATATCATAGAAATCACGTGGTTGCATTCGTTGCATGACAGTACGCATTTTTTCAACCAACACTTCTTCCAACGGATAGCACAAAAGTTGATGTGGAGTTAAATCAGAATACCACAAGATAAGGTCTTTATTTACGGGCTCAAATTCTAATTTTTAACTTCTCGATATATCTATCTTTACTTTTTTATTGCTGCCTTGTCCCCCAAATGGACCCAAATAGCTGATGTAGAAATTTATCCCACTATCTTCATGTTCATTATTATCAATAATTTGCAGTGGGATATTAGCTTCATCTCCGATATATTCAAAGGTTTCGGTGAACCAAGTAAAAATCTGTTCGTTCGAAATTTCATCATTTAGCAATGTAAAATCGAGATCTTCAGAAAATCTGAAATCTGGAAAATAGACCTTCTTTAAAACCGTACCACCCTTAAAAACAATACTTTTGCGCAAGTTATCGTGATGCGATATTCCATTTAATATCCATGATAACACATAGTCTTTTTCTATTTGCTGATCACGAACCCCTGCTTCACGGGATTTCTGTTGAATTTCACCTGGCTTAATCATGTGTATATGGATGATTTAATTGTTTCTGATTCTAAATTTTGTTGTATGCTCCATCTGCTTATCATTTTACCTGCTTTGGGTAATTCGGTATCCAGCAGTACATACGATGCAGTTTTCATTTTCTGCAATTCTGCAATAATAGGATTCTCTATTTCAAGCAGCTCCAATAAAAATCCAAGTCGCTTAATTACCGCTTGCGAATTGAATTTTTTGGCATATTCAAACAATCTGTCAAATTTAATTTTATCCTTTGATAGGTATAAAGCCCTGGCAATTTCCACAATTCCACCAGCATAATCCGGTTTAAACAAACAGTCGATAAATGTTTTTTCTAAATCTGAACACAACACTTTATTAAAACTATCAACCCATATTTTCTTTGAACCGAAAAAATGAGTTTCATTGTGGTAGATAAATTGAAAAGGAATATTTCTAATTGTCAGGTGCGAAGGACTAATTTGTCTTGAAACAACAATTTGTTCTTTTAATGATGGTTGAGTGATAAGATTGTGAATTTGCATCGCAGAATAATAGGCGATATAAAATTCAGCATCTCCAACCAAATACTCAGCAATCAAATGCCAATCAGGCATAAAAGTTTCCG
>JBBQMQ010000484.1:0-3424 GCA_038329115.1 Bacteroidales bacterium | reverse complement strand
GGCTGCAATTCCTTCCGGAACCAGTTTTTTCATATCTTCTTCACCATCCTGGAAATAACGGTCTTTTGAGCCTTTTTCCATGGCTTCCAACGAGCCCATTCCGCGGTACGATTTAAATTTTCTACCGTTGAAAATAATGGTTTCGCCTGGTGATTCTTCTACTCCGGCAAACAACGAACCAGCCATAATGGTATATGCTCCGGCTGCAAGTGCTTTTACAATATCACCCGAATAACGGATTCCACCATCGGCAATAACAGGTACGCCGGTTCCTTCCAAAGCTTTTGCAACTTCGTAAATAGCCGAAAGCTGAGGCATTCCTACGCCTGCAATGACGCGTGTTGTACAAATTGAACCAGGACCAATTCCCACTTTTACAGCATCTGCACCCGCTTCAGCCAGCATTTTAGCAGCATCACCTGTTGCAATGTTTCCAACAACAATATCAATTTCGGGGTAGCGGGCCTTGGCGGCTTTCAACGTTTCGATAACTCCTTCGGAATGTCCGTGAGCTGTGTCAATGACAATTGCATCAACTCCAACTGCCACTAACGCATCAATTCGTTCGAAAACATCAGGTGTAACTCCAACGCCGGCAGCAACACGTAAACGTCCCTGAGCATCTTTCGACGCCATCGGTTTATCTTTTGCTTTTGTAATATCTTTGTAAGTGAGCAAGCCTACCAGTTTGTTGTTTTCATCAACAACCGGAAGTTTTTCAATTTTATATTGTTGTAAAATATCTGCAGCTGCTTCCAAATCTGTCGACCGCGATGTGGTGATCAAATTCTCTTTGGTCATCACGCCATCAATTTCTCTGCTCATATCGCGTTGAAATCTTAAATCACGGTTTGTGACAATTCCAACCAGATAACCGCTTTCATCAACAACCGGAATGCCTCCAATTTTATATTCGGCCATTAAAGACAATGCATTACCTACCGTCGCACCTTTTAGAATAGTTACCGGATTGGAAATCATTCCATTTTCTGCACGTTTTACAATTTCTACCTGTCTGGCCTGATCGGCAATAGGCATATTTTTATGAATCACTCCAATTCCACCTTCGCGGGCAATAGCAATAGCCATTTTGGATTCGGTAACCGTATCCATGGCAGCAGAAACTATTGGTGTTTTTAATTCAATCCGGCGGGAAAATCGGGAGGTAAGATCCACATTACGAGGTAAAACATTGGAATATGCAGGAATTAACAGCACATCATCGAAAGTTAAACCTTCTATTTGAACCCTTTCAGCAATAAATGACATAGTTTTATTTTTTTAGAATTTCTATCTTTCAATGAATCCGCAAGTTGCGAATATTCCCTATGAAAAAATATTGCGTGCAAATTTACATTTTTTTTATGACTGCCGAAACAACGTGAACCTAAAAAAACTTTAATTGGATAGATTTATATGTATTTAGGGGTAATTAAAAAATGAATGTTGATAATTGAGTGATAAAACCTGCTATTTTCATTGAAAAATAAGATTTCAATGAAAGAAATGGATTTAGCAACGTCACCAATTCGTATTTTTTTGACTGTAAAATTAAAATGTTGTATCTTTGCACCTTCAAAAAAAGGAAAAAATACAAATACAACATAGTGAGATGAATTTTATCGAAGATTTGCAATGGCGTGGCATGATACATACCATAATGCCGGGAACTGAAGAACAATTATCAAAAGAAGTTACTTCGGCATACATCGGTTTTGACCCAACTGCCGATTCGCTACATATTGGTAGTCTGGCGCCGATTCTGTTACTGAAACGTTTTCAAATGGCAGGACATAAGCCTATTGCATTGGTTGGTGGTGCAACCGGAATGATTGGAGATCCGTCAGGGAAATCGCAGGAACGGAATTTACTTAACGAAGAAACGCTGGAGAAAAACCTGAATGGAATTAAAAGTCAGTTGGCACGTTTTCTCGATTTTGAAACCGAATCGGCGAATAAGGCCGAAATGGTGAATAACTACGATTGGATGAAAGAACAAACTTTCCTCTCATTTATCCGCGACATTGGCAAACACATTACTGTGAATTACATGATGGCCAAAGATTCTGTAAAAAAACGTCTGACCGGCGATACCCGCGATGGCATGTCGTTTACCGAATTTACATATCAACTTGTTCAGGGTTATGATTTTTACTGGTTGTACGAAAACATGAACTGCAAACTTCAAATGGGTGGTTCCGATCAATGGGGAAATATTACTACCGGAACAGAACTTATACGTCGTAAAACCGGCGGCGAAGCTTTTGCTTTAACTATCAATTTGATTACCAAATCTGATGGTGGCAAATTTGGGAAAACCGAAAGTGGAAATGTGTGGCTCGATCGTACCAAAACAACTCCATACGCTTTTTATCAGTTTTGGCTCAACACAGCCGATGCTGATGCCGAAAAATTTATACGCATTTTTACTTTTTTACCAAAAGAAGAGATTGAAGCGCTTATTGCCGAGCATTCTACCGCTCCGCATTTGAGGGTGCTTCAGAAAAAGCTGGCTAAAGAAGTAACCATTATGGTTCACTCCGAAGAAGATTATAATGCTGCAATTGAAGCTTCAGCTATACTCTTCGGAAATTCAACTTCTGAGGCATTGAAAAAACTGGATGAAGAAACGTTATTGGCTGTTTTTGAAGGTGTTCCGCAATTTTCAATTTCAAAATCCATATTTGATACCGGTGTAAAAGCTATTGACCTACTGACAGATTCTGCTGCTGTTTTTCCATCAAAAGGTGAAATGCGTAAGTTGGTTCAGTCCGGAGGTGTAAGTATCAACAAAGAAAAACTAGAAAATCAGGATGAAATCCTTGATAGCTCAAAACTGCTGAATGGCAAATACTTGCTTATTCAGAAAGGTAAAAAGAATTATTTTTTACTCATTGCTGAATAGTCTAAAACGGTCTGTTTTGGAATAAATTTTCAAAAACGTTTTGGCAAAAAGAAAAAAATAGTATCTTTGCACCGCTTTAGAAATAAAGCCCAACGATTGTCTCATGGTGTAATGGTAGCACTGCAGTTTTTGGTTCTGCCTGACCAGGTTCGAGTCCTGGTGAGACAACACAATCAACAAGTTAAACAGCTGATAATTAGCAATAATTGTTAGCTGTTTTTATTTTATGGTAAGAATAATGGTAAGAATAGATTTATTTTGAGCTGTTTTTGTACTGAATAAAAATAAACTATCTTTGTAACACTTTCCTACGGTTTGCCGTTGGTTGGTTAAACACAGTGGCGGTCGGGGTGGTTCCTGACCGTCTTTTTTTTTGTGCCATCAATAAAAAACCGTATCAAATTGAATTGATACGGCTCTATTTTATACGGGTGCGGACATAGTGGGGACTTACTGCGGACATAAGTGCGTACAAGTGGGGACTTATCTAATAAAGTGCGTACATGTCCCCACTTAAAT
>JBBQMQ010000483.1:0-3451 GCA_038329115.1 Bacteroidales bacterium | reverse complement strand
GGTATGGTGGTTGCAGTTGATTCTTATTGCAGTTGCAACAGGTGTAACTATCCATATCTCCAAATTTAATTCACGGAAATCCGGAAAGAAGTACTAATTCAAATTCTTAGGATCATTTCCATAAATTGCTTCCTTCAGCCTGCAATCACATTCACACCGGCTGTTTTCAAGTAACCCGCTGCGCTTTAATAAATTGTATTCTAAAATAAAGTTATCAGTAAAAATACCTGCCTTCAGATTCTGTTCAATTTGTTGTTGAGTCCACCATTTAGTTTGTTCAATAAAAACAATATTCGGTTTTATTTCCATTTGCTGACAACTTACAAAAAGGAATGCGTAATGGTACTCATTTAGCACTTCGAGAGAATATGTTGATAAGTACATATATCTGAGGTTATTTAATGCATACCTTTCCAAAGCAGTTCTTTCAATGCACTGATCGATGTTTTCTTCCATTTTCATGTGATTTGAAATGGCAGAATCCCACAAACCCGGATAAACGAGATTTTCAACCGATCTTTTCTGCATTAAAATCAGACCTTTATCAATGATTAAAACCCGCACAACCGGATGTTTATACTTACTCTCATCGTTTAAACTTGTTTGGTGTTGAATGCTTCCAATTATTTTCCCCTGATCACTGACAATGGGCCACCATTCTTCTTTTAGTAAATCAGTTCTTACAATCTTCACCCGGAGTATCTCATAAATAATCAGAAAAGCTAACGCACTTGTATAAATGTATTGTGATAACTGAAGATAAAAAGAAGTGTTTTTACTGAGCGAAAATTCTGCAAGCAAATCTACAGATATGTAAGCAGTTAATATCAAAAACAAAGCCCAAATAAACCGGTACATTTCATTGAAATTGTTTGACATAGGTATTACTTTCGAAATCAGTTTTAAGATAACTCGCATCATCTGAGTTCTGAAAGCAATAAAAACGAGCAGAAAACACATTACAACAATTTCGTAGAAAACTCTGTGAAGATGTGGATTGATAGGAAACAGGTACTCTAAACCTGCAATAAGACTAACTATTACAAATAGTGACGTAAAAATTAAATGCCAGATAAGGATGCGATTATATACGTAGTAAATATATACCACCAAAATTAAAGCTAGGGGAAAAGAGACCTTCCAGGCAATACCCATTCCAAAAAATTCATCTAATACCAAAAATAAAAGTAATGGTAATAGATGAAGTACGGGATTAAAAAATGATTCTTTTATCTGCTTTCTAAGCTTCTTCATTGGGATTAAACTATATCTTCAAAAAATGTAACAACATTCAGGAGTTTTAGTTTGTTTTTTGTATGAAAAAGCATAAAAGTTCATTAAAATGCCATTATTCTGCTTACATATTTTCCAATAATGTCAAATTCCAGATTTACAACAGTTCCTGCTTTTATCTGATTGAAATTGGTAAATTCGTATGTGTATGGAATTATTGCAACCTGAAAACTATTATCCGATGGATTAACAACGGTCAAACTTACACCATTTACCGTTACTGAGCCTTTATCAACTGTCATATAACCACGTTTGGCCATTTCTTTATCCAACGTATATTCGAACGTAAAATACCAACTTCCATCGGCTTCTTTCACTTCTGTACAAACAGCAGTTTGATCAACATGCCCCTGAACAATATGTCCATCCAATCGTCCATTCATCAACATGCTCCGTTCCAGATTTACTTTGCTTCCGGGAATTAACAATCCTAGATTCGTTCTTTGTAATGTTTCACTGATAGCAGTTACAGTATAAGTTTCATCTGTTTTAGAAACAACAGTCAGACAAACACCATTATGCGCCACACTTTGATCAATTTTCAGCTCGCTGGTAAATGAGCACTTCATGGTAATATGCAGATTCTCCTGCTCCTTTTTTAATGCAACTACCTGAGCCGCTTCTTCTATTATTCCTGAAAACATCTTTTATTTACAATTTAATTATTTACAATTCAATGTCGTTTAGTTAGTGTATTTCTTTGTGATACTTTGTTACTTAGAGTCTTTGTGGCAAAAAAAATAACAACCACTAAGTCACAAAAGCACTAAGGTTCACAAAGATTCCATTCAATGAAGATCCTTAACTTAACAACATTGATTTACAATTTAATATCGGCAAAGTCCACTATCGCTGAAGGCAATATATTTTAAGATCTTGACACACTCTTCACGCCTTTTACAATCCTTATTTTTTTGATAATATTGTCCAGATCTTTCGTGTCACTTACCATAATTGTTAAGTTCCCCTGAAAAAGTCCTGCATTTGAATCAATTGAAATGGAACGCAAAGATATACTTTTCTCTTTGGAAATTAATGACGTAATGTTGGTGACGATACCAATATCATCATGACCGACAATGCGCAGTGTTATAGGATATTGTGAGCCAACCGATTTGCCTGACCAGCGCGCTTTTACAATCCGGTAACCAAAACGGGCAATCATTTGTGGTGCATTGGAACAATCTATTTTATGAATTTTAATTCCACCCATCACGGATACAAAGCCAAAAACTTCATCGCCATAAATAGGATTACAACATTTTGCCAGTTTAAAATCAACGCCTTTTAAATCCTCTCCAATTACCAACACGTCATCTTTTCCTGTCGTTTCGGGAGATTGAATTTCTTTTGAAAAGGAATCTGCTCTTCTGATTTCAGAGAATTCAGTTACTGTGGGTTTATCCAAATCCACATACGCATCACGAACCACATGCATATCCAACTTTTCATGAGCAATTTCCTGGTAGAAATCGCTTACTGTTTTGAATCCTTTTTTCTTTGCCAGTCGGGAAATTTTACCATCATCCAAATCTATTTTCCAGTTTTTGAATCGACGAATCAGGGTTTCTCTACCCATTTCTGCATCTTTAAACTCAACATCCTTCAGTGCCTGTCGAATTTTTGTTTTGGCGCGTGAAGTGGTTACTACATTAAGCCAGGCCGGATTCGGTTTTTGTGTAGGTGAAGTCAGCACTTCTACCTGATCGCCATTATTAAGCACATATTTTATTGGCATATTTTTGCCATTCACCTTTGCTCCAACACATTTGCTGCCGAGCACCGTGTGAATTGAAAAAGCAAAATCGAGCGCTGTAGCTCCTTTTGGTAATTTATGCAAATCGCCATTCGGAGTAAACACAAAAACTTCTTTATCATACAAATTCAGTTTGAATTCGTCCATAAAGTCAACAGCATTCAATTCCGGATTTTCAAGAATTTCGCGAATGCTTTTCAACCAATCGTCCATTCCCGATTCACTTTTAATACCTTTGTATTTCCAGTGCGCCGCCAATCCTTTTTCTGCAACTTCATCCATTCTTACAGTTCGGATTTGTACTTCAACCCATTTGCCTTCAGGTCCTAGAACCGTGGTATGCAAGCTCTCGTATCCATTTGTTTTCGGAATTGAAAGCCAGTCACGCAATCGTTTCGGATT
>JBBQMQ010000482.1:0-3481 GCA_038329115.1 Bacteroidales bacterium | reverse complement strand
CCCTTTACAATTTCAATAACGTTTTCTTCGGATAAAGAGTTGTTATCCAAACAAAACCTTTCTATTTTTTTGAGGTTATCTATAAAATGCTCAGCATCTTCATCGCTGCCCGAAATTTTTACAACATGTCCACGAGCCATCAAACGCAGGTTTGGATGCAACGTTTTCAATAGTTGAATATTAGCATTATTAATACCATAAAAAACCGTGGTATCGGTATGTTCGGAAAGGTCGAAAATAAGTTCCATTATCGAATCTGAATTATGTAGAGCCATAGTGTTATAATTTATTTAGAATTTCCATCATCGCATGGCGTTTTTTATATATAACTCTATAATTCTGAATCATTTGAGTAACTACTTTGCTTCCACCTTCAATTTTTCTCATTTTTTTAAGGATTGTATTTGCATATTCGTAATGATTGCGACCGAGGTTATTTTCCAAATACTTATTTAATTTGTTCTGAAAAAGTATAAGTGTTCTTTCTGGAAAAGTAGAGGATAAGTTTGTATAATAGTGATCTATATCTTGAATTGAACCCCTATTTTCAAGGTATTCCAGCAGTCTTTCAGTAAGCTTTTCAGTTTTCAATAATTCAGCTACATTTGATGTAAAACCATTGTCCCACCGATTTGTAGGTTTGTTATAAGATGAAAATAGTTTTTCAAAAACTGGAGACCATTCTTCACCAGAAAATGTTTTTTTGTAAATGCTGAAATGCCGTTCATCAAATCTTTTTTCTAAAAATTCAAAGCTGATTTTACGTATGGCAGTCACATCGTTTTCCTTTTGAGCAACTGTCAGTAAAAGTTCCTTCCAATGGCTATTACTCCAATCATTACTATCTTTTATTCGCTCTTGAATAAATTTCTTTGCTTCGCTATATTGTGCGTTGGCAATGCGTTTTTCGATTACTTTTGTACGAAAATCGTCAATTTGTAAATTCTCTTCAATAATCGCATCTGCTTTGTCATTCTGATTATTTGCATGATAAAAATCAATCAACCGATTAAATATTTGTTTGGCTTCATAGCTCGATTTATCACCAATATTCTTAATCTGATTTAGTTGTGAATTGATGAAGTCATCAGGATTTACTTCGGAAGCCAAAACTGCCATTAAGTTATTGAAATTATCTTTTGTAGATGAAACATTGTATTTTTCTTGTTCCAATTCTGTTTTACAGTAATTATAAAGCGATTTTTTATCAATTTGGTTGTTGACAGCCATTTCTTCCAAAATTTCAAAGAAATCTTCTTGATAATCTGTATAGATATAACTATCAATTTCATAATCTAAGGTCTTCGACCATGTTGCGTATTCTTCGATACAGGCTTTGCAAATCCATTCAGCATCTTTGAAATCACCTTTCAAAATTGCATCTTTCGCTTTTTTATGCCATTCTTCAAAAAAGCTCAAGTCAATTTCCAACTCGCCATATTCATCGTAATCTTCATTGTCACATTCTATTCCATTCAATGTGTCAGCAATTATCTGCGAATAGATATTCTCGTTTTGATTTTTTACTGATGATCTGTCGACAAACTTAAGCAGTATTTCGTTCGTCAAATCATTGTTATACTTTGCTTTGTCTATTATAAAATCGCGAAGTTCATCCAATTTTACATTTTGGAGTACATCCGAAACTGTAATTTGGCTCTTTTTGCTTTTTCCCTCAAATTTCAAGACTGTCTCTTTTATTTCAGATTGAACAAAACCGATGTGTTTGCATGGCGAATAATCACTTGGACAAGTACATGAATACTTTTTCACTTTAGATTGTTCGTCAAAAGTCAATTTGATAGTATAATTACCATAATTGCCATGATATTTAGCTTGCCATGAATCACTACTGATTTGTTTCAAATCATATATATCGGTCATTGAAAATAGTTTTGAAAGATATTAATTTATAAATTCTTTAATTACGCATTAAAACAACTCAAGCCCTCCCCAACCCCTCCAATAGAGGGGCTAAGAATGCTATTATTTGTAGAATGCTTCATGTTTTGCAGTTTTCTTATTCCCCCTTCAGGGGGTTAGGGGGCAAGTTAGTCTGCAAACAAAGGAAAAGCTTCCATTGTTTTATTCACACGTTCTTTTACCAATTTGATAACTTCTTCGTTTTCAACATTTGAAAGCACGATTTCAATCATTTCAGCAATTTCCACCATCAAATCTTCTTTTGCACCACGTGTTGTGATGGCAGGAGTTCCAAGGCGAATTCCCGAAGTTTGGAAAGGAGAACGGCTATCGAAAGGAACCATGTTTTTGTTCACCGTAATATCGGCTTCAACCAACACTTTTTCGGCTACTTTTCCGGTTAGCTCTGGAAATTTAGAGCGTAAATCCAACAACATAGAGTGATTGTCGGTTCCGCCCGATACGATTGTAAAACCCCGTGCTGTAAGTGCATCAGCTAAAGCAGCTGCATTTTTCTTAACCTGAGCCTGATAGACTTTATATTCCGGTTGTAAGCATTCGCCAAATGAAACGGCTTTTGCAGCAATAACGTGTTCCAGCGGACCGCCCTGAATTCCGGGGAAAACGGCAGAGTCGAGTAGGGCAGACATCATTTTAATTTCGCCTTTTGGAGTTGTTTTGCCCCAAGGATTTGGAAAATCTTTTCCCAATAAAATAATACCACCGCGTGGCCCACGCAATGTTTTGTGAGTGGTAGAAGTTACAATATGTGCCCATTTCAAAGGATTTTCCAACAATCCGGCAGCAATAAGACCGGCAGGGTGAGCCATGTCAATCATCAGAATAGCACCCACTTTGTCTGCAATTTCGCGCATGCGTTTGTAGTCCCATTCGCGTGAGTAAGCCGAGCCACCACCAACAATTACTTTAGGTTGTTCGCGAATCGCCACTTCTTCCATTTGGTCGTAATCAACGCGACCGTCAGATTCTTTCACGTTGTATTCGCAAGGTTTGTAAAGAATTCCAGAGCTGTTTACCAGCGAACCGTGCGATAAGTGACCACCGTGAGCCAGATTCAATCCAAGAAATTTATCGCCAGGATTTAAACATGCCAAAAATACGGCTGCATTGGCTTGTGCGCCTGAGTGTGGTTGAACGTTTGCCCATTCTGCACCGAAAATTTCTTTTAGGCGATCAATAGCAATTTGCTCGCTCATATCCACCACTTCGCAACCGCCGTAATAACGTTTGCCGGGATAACCTTCGGCATATTTGTTGGTTAATACGGAACCCATAGCTTCCATAACTTGTTCGCTTACAAAGTTTTCTGACGCAATCAACTCAATACCTTTCAATTGACGTTGTTTCTCGCGTGCAATGATGTCAAAAATAACCTGGTCTCTTTTCATTTTAAAATTAATTTGCCCCCTAACCCTGCCCCCTAACCCCCTAAAGGGGGAATAAGAAATGGAATCGAAGACGTAGTTTATATAGTTGTTTTGTTTTATTTTCTAAATTTTCAAATTTGGTTTTTAAAATTCCCCCTTCAGGGGGTTAG
>JBBQMQ010000481.1:0-3488 GCA_038329115.1 Bacteroidales bacterium | reverse complement strand
CTCGCCGCTAAGCCAATATTGAGAGTGCATTTTGTAAAAAATATTATGATCAACCAAACAATTATTTCTGCTTACTTCAATGTAAATACCACCACGAGCGGTTGTAATCTCGGAAAATAGGTTTGATGTAATTCTACAATTCTTATTGCTTTTATAATCAAGCCATAAACCTGAAGCATGGCTGATTTGTGAGAAAACATTGCGACGAATCAAACAATTTTCAGCTTGATGGAACTTGATTCCTGCGGATTCAAATGCATGTTCAGCATCGTGAAACCCGATATTTTCGAACAAATTATCCTCGACTAACATGGATTTGGCTCTGTAACATTGCATACCAGAAATTCCACAGTTACGTACAATATTTCTTCGAAAAACGTGCTGCGCTATTTCCGATTGATTTGTTGTGCTCCACGATTCATTTCCCATATCAATGCCCACACTGTTTGCCCATTCAAAAGTGCAGTCTTCAACTATCCAATGGTGACCTCGTGAAGTAGAAACCATGCCGCGCTGAGGCACGGGGAAACCATTGCCAGCATGACGAAATGTGATGCCTTTAAGTTGGATATAGCCTAAACCATATTGTTGAGGAGCAAAAACTTGTTCGACATTCGTAAGTTCTATTTTACAATCCTTTGGCGATTTGTCTTTCGGTAATTTAATATGAATGCGTAATCCATTGTGCTCCACCCAATAGGAAAAATCGGGTGCTTTGGATAATTCGGCTGGCGTGGCGACTTGATTTGCCTTGTTGTCATCAATAAAAATCAATCCACGACGTTGAAAATAAGCCTTCATATTAGCTTGTTTGTAGTTGAGCCACTCAATATCATTGGGCAAGTTCAACATACCAAATGGATTATAGCCTTTAAACCAATCAGGATTCAGATTGATTTGCCAAAAAAGAGAGGAAGAGTCGTTTGTCTGATTCAGTACTTTTTCGGAAAATATCCAGCCTTTGCTAATTTCAACTAACTCTGCAGGAACAAGCACCGAGCCGCATATAACGACCGATTCCCCTTTAGCCGCTTCATACCCAATCATTTTATCAGGAGCTGAACCTCCGTATTTTGGAGTTACACTCTCACGATACAAACCCGAATGAATAATAACACGTTCTCCCGGTTTAAGAAGTTGTGCAGCTTTGTTTATTGTTTTAAAAGGAAACGATTCTGTTCCATCATTAGCATCACTCGCATTTGATTGATTTTGAGCTACATAATACGTTCTGGTGTAATTTGTTTTCTTCTCCCAAAAAGGAAAATTTTTTCCATTGGCTAATTTATTATCTACCACAGTAGGATAAAACTGAGCATTCAAAACCAATATGCTAAAAAATAGAAAGCTGAAAATCGCAAGTAATTTTTTCATAATATTATATGTATAAAGTGGCAGCATAAAAATCTTATACTGCCACTTTGATATTGAACAAATTAAATTGTAATTTCTTAATAAACTACTAATTTTTTAGTTGTATTTCCAACTGATATAATATAGACTCCATTTGTCATGCCCGAGGTAGAGATTGTTTTACTACCAGCAACTTCAGTTTTCAATAACAATCTACCATTCAAATCATTGATGGATAATGGTAAAGAGATATTTGTAAATGTCTCGATCAATATTGTATTAGAAACCGAATTTTGATAGATTTTGAAGTCTAAACTTCCAGTATTTAAAACTGCTGTGGGACTTGTATAAATAGGAGTCAAGACAACATTTTTGCCTGGTACAGAGAATGTAGTAGACATTTGAGTTGAATCTGCAATATATTTACCTCCACCTTGCCAGTAACTAAAAGCAGTACCAGATTTAGTTGCAGCTGCTGAAAGTGAGATTTTATCGCCTTCGGCATATTGTACAGCTGCTGCGCCATCAACAACCACGTTGTATTTGGCAGGAGTTGTTCCACCAATTAATCCAAAGAAACCCGAAAACTGATCGACACTTGTATTCATAAATACACTTTGAACTGGATTTACGGCGAAAATCTTAGATTGATTTGCTTTATCAACTTCAGAGCTATAATTAACGTCTCCACCATACACAATACTTTTATCAGCATTTGAGAATTTGCGAACTGCAACAGCATTTCCTTGATTTCTCATAATTACTCTGTCCACTAACTCACGATATTCCAAGGTTGGGTTCATAATACAAATAAATGCACCGCCCGTGTAAGCTAATTCAGGAAAACGATCCAACGTAAGAGGTGCTCCATAAGCGGATGCACCAGTAAAATAAACACGACCATCGGCATCGGCTGTTACACCACCACGTTCTACATTAAATGTGTTACCATGTCCATTCGGTAATCGCGCTGTAAAACTCTGACCTTCGATATATGCTCCAGTAGCAACATTGATTCGACCAACAAAAGAGTGAAACTCAGTACCTACATTTGATAATGTGTGATAGTTATCACCGCCAACTACACGTACTTTTTTCATAATATCATAAGGACTGTAGCGGAATTGATGATTTCCGCCTGAACATTCGGCAGCAAAGTAAAGCAAACCATCTTGCCCTATAACACAACGAGAAATACGTGAATCAGCCATATTATTCTCTGAGCGATTCACCCAGTTGGGCGAATTCAAATCATTGCTCCAATTATAGCCTTCAAACTTTTGAACACCAGAAAATGAGAATATTCTATACCCCGCAATATCTACTGGGTAAGTGGTAGTACCTTCCCAAGTATAAACATTTTTCCAACCAACAACCACCGCAGATTGAGAAGCCTCGTCGATACACACATCATTGCTGTATTGCGAAGCTCCACCAAACGTTGACAACACATCACCGGCAGGACTTAATATAATGTTTGTTACGCCATCCCATTTCTTACCTGCAAAATCTACACCTGTATGCGTAAGCATAACAACGTAACCATTTTCCCCAGCATCAATGCGATAAACATTTTTCGAAAAAACTTTGTTATAAATCAATTGATCGGCTAATCTATTCAACTTAACCATTCCACTATTCCCGGCAGCTACATAAATATTGTCGTTATCATCGGTCGATATATCTACTGCATAATTTCCTACTTTTGTAACTGAAAGCACTTTTTTCCCATCTGCAGACATACGTACCACCGCTCCTCTTGAAGCTAAAGTAGCACCATTGAGCAAATGAAGTACAGTTCCATCAGGAATTACAGTTCCCCAATCGCAAGCAAGCACTACCACGCCATCCGACAATATCTCAGTACCATATACTTTGCCTGAATTAGCGTCACCGCCAAGATAAGAAGAAGCTGAAATATCATACACTTTGCGATCGGCATAATTTACAAACAAAGTATTTACTCTTTCAGTGGTTTTCCCTAAATTATCAGTAGCAATAGCCTTAATAGAATATACCCCAGGATAATTAGCTGTCCAGTTAAGTGTATATGGTGCTGTTGTAACTTCACCAATATTGATATTACCCGCATAAAATGTAACTTTAGAAATAGTTCCATCCGAATCGTATGCATT
>JBBQMQ010000480.1:0-3515 GCA_038329115.1 Bacteroidales bacterium | reverse complement strand
AATCAACGTATCGGTATGCCGCCAGCGTGGATCATAAATAAATTTATCAGCTGCCGCTAAGCCCTTCATATTTTTGAATGTGTGAATTTGATCGGAATAATCAAATCCCTTTCCCGTAAAACGAATTGTCATATCAAAATCGAACTCGTTTCCTTGACCGTTATCGTTATCCAAATCCCATGCCACTGCTGTCCAAGTAACTTTTTTGCTAAAATTGATATTGGTTTTTGAAGAAATCGTGTCCAAAGGAACTTTAAATTCGGGCAAATCAAGCATTCGAATTGACATTTCTGAAAGTCCATCTTTATCAGGGTCGTAGAAAATAAAAGGATTTTCCCAATTGTAACTTAAATTATTTATGTGAAAAGAAGAAGCTTGCGTTTTTAGAAACAAAGTATTGCCATGGTAATCTGTCAAAAAATTAGAATGTCCACTATGTTCCCATTCACTTAGCATCAAATCATTCCAATTGATAAAATTATGAATCCCATCATTTTCTTCATAATCAATTACATACGTAAAATTAGTACTCCAATCGAAACTTTTTTTCATTTCAATTGACCCGTTTTGTACAATTAATTGGACATTGGCTATCCCATCACCATCAGTATCAGTCCAATCGATACTCAAATCTCGCGGACCACCAAATATACCATCTTTATTTCTATCTACTAATAAACAATCATTATCCTGATCACCCTCTAAATCACCCCATTTCATATCATCGTCATCATCAATCCACATTACAGGAATACCATTGATAGTCGTTTTTAAAATGTCAGGATCGCCATCACCATCCAAATCAATATATTCAATTTTTGATTTATCAGCAATCATGGGCAATCGCCAAGGTATAAGTTGAGTATGGTCATTCCAATACCGTGTTTGCGACCCTAGAATGACAGGAATAAATGCAATTAACAAAAGCAATCTTTTCATGTAGTATATATAAGTTGATTAATAAAATTTGATGTCAGATTAAATAATTAATTTTCGAACAATGCTTTTATCTTTCAGAGTTGCTTTAATTAGTAAAATAGTATTGGTTTTTTCTTTCAATTGAATTGAGCCCCTATAATCGTTAATTCTCATTGAAAGGATTTTTGCTCCAGTCACTGAAAAAACATCAATATTTTCAACTAACTCCAAACTTTCAAAAGTTATAGTACCATTATTTTTACTGTAATTGAGTTTAAATCCAGCATCATCAATTTCTGTAATTGCATTAATAATCGATTGATCTGTCGCAGGAACAGGTAATGAGCTTAACGAAGCATCTAAAGAAAAATTTGTTAATCCAATTTTATTCAACACCTGATCTCTCCAGATACCTGATAAAAAACTACTTCCGGGAACACTTGTATCTCCGTTAGGACGAAGAATATACCTAGAACTGGGAAGTGTAAAAATACAAGGGCCATATCCGGGTATTTTTAACATATTTGTCATCCAACGGTCGATTCCCGATGTGTAATCATTTTGTGCATTCATTGCATATAATGCACAAATATAAGATATGTATGCACCTATATTGATACTTCCATAATCGGTGGTTGGCGACAAATCGAAATCTTCAGCCGATACTCCTAATGAACCTATTCCACCACTTCTAAATGCCCAAAATGGTACTTCATCAGGAACTATTACATAAGATTTAAAAACACTTGTAGCATCTGGAGTGCCATTTACCCATGCAGGTTTTACACTTAATATTCCGCCTTTTATATCAGGTGTTGCTGCTGTTGCAACTCCACCACTTGTAGTAGTATAATTTGCAATTCCGGTAACCACATAATACTGATCACCTGATCCAGCCCCTGATTCTATTCTAAGTTTTAAATTTATTACCTCCTCAGCTGCTCTGTAAGTAGGCCATAAAAAACTTGGATTCACTGTTAATGTACCGACACCTACTACTGTTACCGGTATCGTTAACTTTTGCAGTGGTGTTTGTGTGGTTTCAACCGATGTTCGTCTCGATGACCCAAACGCTGGGGTATTTGGCTCAATTAGTCCGGGTTTTTCCACATACATCATTTGTGAATAATCTGACATAAAAAACATCGGTTCACGTCCGTTTACGGATTGATTTACAGATAACATACCGGCATTGTTCAACATTTTTCCGGCGATTGTGATTAAAACTCCATAACCGGGCAAATGACCACCATTATGTGTCAAAGTACCTCCAGCCATTAAAACTTCGTAGGTATCAATTGCCCTTTGTATTAAGCGAATCTGACAAATTTTTCGTTCAGCTGGCGTTAACCAAGCCGCTAAAGCGCCAATTGCCAAATCTCCTGTATACATTGACACACCTGCTCCATAAGTTTGACCATTATCGTTGTAATTAGATTTATAAGATCGACCAAGGGTTAAACCGGCGTTCAAAATGGAAGGCCCAGGCATAAGATTTGTCAATGTCGATGAGTTAAATGGCGTAGGGAGAGTCGCTGCAATTGCAGTGCCGAACACACTAGTTAATGGTTTTTGAATCAAATTTGGCGTTAAATCAATCATTTGTGACAAAGTCATGAATTCAGGATTTACTCGACGTGCAGCAGAACGTACAACTCCGGGACGAAAAGCATCTAAGGGAGGAGCTGAGGCTAGAACTGTTAGAACAGCAACAGCATTAATACAGGTTTCCGTAACAGGTAAAATATCTGTTAATGATTTGGCTGTAGTTACAATATCTCCAACAACCAATGCCTTCGGAGTAATTCCATCCCAGCCCAATGTCCGATCATAATTGTAAAGAGGTGGTGTTCCATGTCTAATAGCACCACGACTATCCCAACCAAAGGCATTTCGAATCAAAATTGCACCAGTATTATTATTGTAATATGTCCCAATAGGTGGATTAACTACTGTTTGGTTAATATCAGCAACTACAGGTGCGCCTGTGATGGGATTATAAACATTTGCACCATTAATACGTGCAGGTATTGCTGCTATCAAACTAACACCATCAGTAGGTACTATTATCCAAGGTTGACCGTCAACAAAATAACCATAAGTTACCTGTTTGTCAAATGTCCATGAGAAAGTATGTGGTCCCATGTTTACGGTTACAGTATTGCTCTCAAGTGCAAACAGTTGAGAAGAAATGCTACACAATATGATGCCTAAAAAGACACATAAATGGGCTTTAAAAAAGGATAGTAATTTCATTTTCTTTGTGATTTATTTTAGTACTAATTATTTCTTTACAAACCTATTAAAATCTATTTGTATAGTAAATACACTAAATGGGCTTTTTGTTGCACAAAATGACACCAACTTTTGCTGATAATAAAGCCAAAAATGCTAATTTTATGTTTTTTAATGGCTTAAAAATTTAAAGTGAAATACGCAAAACCTTCTAGAAGAAGTAGCTTAGGAACTGTCAATAAATAATATGCTCATAATTAAAAAATAATAGTTACCTTTGTAAAAAAAACAATGGAAACTAACGAAGTTATCAAATCCAGGATTGAAAAAGTTTTACCGATATTGAATGAGCGTCAACGCAG
>JBBQMQ010000479.1:0-3515 GCA_038329115.1 Bacteroidales bacterium | reverse complement strand
GGTATGCAACGGATGGCAGTGGAAAATGGGAAGCTGCTTTCTATGAAAAGAAAGTTTTTTGGAATAATCAGTTTTGGAATTTTAAAGTGCTGAAATGCCTTGATAAGAAAGCAACTCTGGAACTTACAAAAACCAAAGCTATAAAACAGATAGTGGATTTGGAGATGATGCACGACAGTATTTTGACGATAACAGCAAACGGTGGAAAGCAAACGTTAAAAAAACGAATGACAGTTGATTTTCCGGATAAAGCTTTGTTTAGCAATGCATTTTCAAAGAATGAGAGTATTACTATCAGCGGATATTATCAGGTTGTACATCCCAATTTATACAAACAAGCCGCTTTACTTGTACCTGATTTAATTTCGGACAAACCACTTGTATATCCTATAAAATTCAATTCCGACTGCACATTCTCCGTAAAAATACCTTTATTACATACGGCAAAGGTCAGGTTTTCGAATCAATTTGGGTATCAAAATGCGCTGAGTGAAGTTTCATTTATGGCTGAACCTGGCAATGATATAGTTCTAAGTTACATCAACGAAGATGAAAAAGGAGTGATATTTGGAGGCGACAATGAACTGGTAAATAATGAAATGCAGGCATTCACGGTTTCAAATCCATATTTTGTTACAGAAAAATCAATGAGTTCAAAGATAAAAGAAGGTGTAGAAAAATTTATTCCGTGGAGAAAAGGCTTTCAGGAGAAAATGAAAAAGGGCTATGCTACATGGCAAACTACTCATAACATTAGTTCAAAAATGGATGCCTACATGAAATGCTATCTCAAATACGCATTGGTATCAGATTTGGTCAAAACATATAGCTTATCCAAAAAACAGAATGAAGATACTGACTTTGTTCCAGCTGTAACCGATACTGCTTTCTATAATAACCCAGATGCGCTTTATTTGCCCGAATACACAAACTTTTTGTTGGCAATAAAAGTGCGTAATATAATGGCTGCAAATAGAATAACTACCGGGCAAATAAGTAAATATCTTCAAGAAAATGTTTCTCCAACTTTAAGCGAAATAAAACTATTGACAGAAATGGATTCGTGTGAACAAAAACTGACGTCAAAAGAAGATTTTGAAAACTTTAAGAAATTTATTACCGATAATAAAGTTCCACTTGATAGTCTTTTCAGAAAATACAATTATGATATCCTTAATTGCAGAAAACTGATTGCCAAAGAAGCCGAAGGGAAAAACGTTTTGCCAAACGGTTTTGGAAAAGGATTGCTGACTGCACGTGAATGTGGTAATCTGCTGGCAAAAGAAGAATCTGCTTTAACAACTTCTCAAATTGATAATTTGAAAACCAATTGTAAAATTCCGGAATTAGTAGAATTGGTGCTGACACGGAATGAAGAATTGAATAAAAAAATAGAACAGTCAAAAACATCCAAACTACCTAAAGGTGTAAATACCTTTACTTTACAAGAAGACACAAAAGATGTGATTGCGAAAATTTCAAATAAATATAAAGGCAAAGTTATTTATATTGATTTTTGGGCCACTTGGTGTGGCCCTTGCAAAGCAGAATTTCCATCTGCCGAAAAGCACAAAGAGAATTTCAAAGGAAAAAATGTGACTTTTGTGTATGTTACTGGCGAAAGTTCACCCGATGCTGCATGGAGAAAGATGATCGCAACAATACCGGGTGAACACTATAAATTATCGAAAAAACAATGGGAAGGTGTGTGTAAAAAATTCAATATCAACACAATTCCACATTATATGCTTATTGATAAAAATGGAAAAATTATATCTGATAATGCCACCCGACCTAGTGCTCTGAGTCAATTGAATGAAGAAATAACTAAATTGCTGGAATAGTTTTTTAATTTCAATGAAAAACAGGTAAGTATTTGCCTCCCTTCATCCAACATTACTTGTGGTTAACCGGACAAGCAGGTAAAATGCTTCGTGGCGAGATTCCATTTTCGAAAGAAATGCCTAAAAGATAGAAGGCAAAACAAGCAAAAAACATGAAAAAAACGAATTTAATTTTATCCTCAGCTTCGATCATTTCCGCGATTCTTCCTGTTTCTGGAAAAGAAAATGCAAAATCTCGTCCCAATATTCTATATATCATGGCTGATGATCATGATATGAAAGCCATCAGTGCTTATGGAAGTGGTTTGAACAGTACACCCAATATTGACCGGATTGCGCAGGAAGGTATGCTTTTCCGCAATTGTTTTGTGACCAATTCTATTAGCGGACCAAGTAGAGCAGCCATTATGACCGGTAAATTCAGTCATAAAAATGGATTTTACGATAATCAGGCTGACACAGAATTCGATGGTTCGCAACAGACTTTCCCGAAACTACTGCAAGCCGGAGGTTATCAAACGGCAATAATTGGAAAATGGCATTTGGGAAGTAAACCTACCGGCTTCGATTATTATAGTGTTCATGTAGGTCAGGGAACGTATTACAGTCCTGAATTTATTGAACCTGAGGGTAAAAAAATCTATACCGGAGCATACGCAACCGATATTACATTAGAAAATTCAATAAAATGGTTAGAGCAAACAGATAAAACCAAGCCATTTTGTTTGATGATGCAATTTAAAGCTCCACACCGCAATTGGATGCCGGCAGTAGAAAAGATGACAATGTATGAAGATCATTCTTTCCCTGTTCCAGCCAACTTTTTTGATGATTACGAAGGTCGTCAGGCTGCCAAAGAGCAAAAAATGAGCATTGAAAAAAATATGAATCTTGGAGGTGATCTTAAATTATTCGGATTTAAGAATAACAATATGGGCGAAACGCTTGAAAATGAACTAAACCGTATGAATCCGGCTCAGCGAGCTGTTTTTGATAAAATCTATTTGCCAATAAAAGATGACTTTGAAAAACGGAATCTGACCGGAAAAGAGTTGGTTCTCTGGAAATATCAACGTTATATGCGTGATTATATGAAATGTATTTCGTCGGTGGATGATAATGTTGGAAAAATGATTGATTATCTGAAACAAAAAGGACTTTGGGAAAACACAATTGTGGTTTATACTTCCGACCAGGGATTTTATTTGGGAGAGCATGGTTGGTTCGACAAACGCTTTATGTACGAGGAATCGTTCCACACACCGCTGATTATTTCTTATCCAAAAATGATAAAAAAAGGAACGGAATCAAGAGCATTGGTTCAAAATATTGATTTTTCAGCCACTTTACTGGATTTAGTTGGGTTAAAAGTGCCTTCTGATGTGCAGGGAGAATCATTAAAACCAATATTAAATGAAACTAAGAATAAAGTGAGAGATGCTCTTTATTATCATTATTACGAATTTCCCCAACCACATGCAGTAAAACGTCATTATGGTATCAGAACAAATCGTTATAAACTGATTCATTTTTACGATGACATTGATGTTTGGGAGCTTTATGACTTAAAAACAGACCCTTCTGAAATGAAAAATCAGATCAATAATCCGGCACTAAAAGAAATAAAAGAAGATTTATTGATTCAACTCAAAAAACTTCAGATAAAATATG
>JBBQMQ010000478.1:0-3546 GCA_038329115.1 Bacteroidales bacterium | reverse complement strand
CTTACGGAATTTCTATGCAGGCCATAATGGCTCGTGCTAAAGATTTAGGCATTATTACTGATGAAAGGTTTCTAAGATTTAGATTTTGGCTTAATAAAGATGTCAATCGAAGGAAAGAGATTGGTTTTGGGGAATATGTAGGCAAAGAACAGTCAACTCGATTCAAACAGTTGCTTTATCGTGCAACTTCAGAGGAGCTAATTTCAATGAGTAAGGCGGCTAATCTTTCAAATCAAAAATTAGCCAGTTTTCGAGACGAATTCGTACAGATATGATTGTAGTAGTAAATGATGCAAATATTCTTATTGATTTAGTGAAGCTACAATTGTTGCCTCACTTTTTCTCATTACAATTAAGATTTTATACAACAGATTTAATTCTCAATGAGTTACATGACTGGCAAGTGGAAGAGTTGCAATTGTATATTAATAGCGGAATATTGAATATAAATCAATTGACTGACAAAGAATTAATAGATGTTGCATTGCTTCAAGCTGAAAAAAGGCAATTGTCTGAACAAGACTGTTCAGCAATTGTTTGTGCTAGAAAGGTAACTGGCTCTCTTTTAACTTCTGATAAAAACCTTCGTAATTTTGCTACTAAAAAGGCAATTGCCGTCATTGGTCATTTATGGGTTTTCGATAAAATGGTAGATGAAAATACAATCACACCTCAAAATGCAATTTTAAAGTTAACTGAATTGAGAGAAGTTGTCAATCCACGGCTTAATCTGCCTAAAATCGAATGCGAAAACAGGCTTGAACATTGGAAATTATTGTAATTTAAAATCAATAGAAGAAAGCGGTCAGGTTTCACCTGATAGTAAATTACGGGCAGCTCCGCAGGGCAAATCTCGTTCGAGTGAGTGCCGAGCCAAACTTGTTTGAGCTATGCCGAGCGAAGTCGAGATTCTTGTAAGAAAAATCCCCAGCCGCCAAAAATCCCCGCCCCTCGTACCTCTGGGCTTGCATGGTCTTTTTGTCGGCTTCCGCACAATCAACCCTGCTGTTGTTTTTTTTCTGTCACACTTTTTGCAAAAGGCAAAAAGCCGTTTGCACTCCAACCACCACCGCCGTGCTACACTTGTGCCAGAAAAAAAACAACTCAAAGCTATTATACATAACATGTAGTTAATAATCAAACCCTTGCCTGACGGCAAATTAATAGGGTTGCTTATAACCTAATTATGTATAATAGCCGCACAAAATCAACGCTTTGCCCCGCTACGCTGCCCGAAGAGCCTCAAGATTTCCCCACCACCCAACAGTTGTGCAGTGAAAAGAAAAAATGTCGAGTTTTATTTCCTTGTGCTTACGGTAGGTTCATTCACTTCTCTCATTACGTTCAAGGAACGGTTTTCGTACCTCAAACCGATTCCTTTCACTTCATTCGTTCGTTTCATTTCACCCACCTCAGCACCCCACAGCATAAGTGGTTCAGGCTCTCCATGCCACAAATCAACCCATGTCATTCCATTATGCTTTACGGCCGCTTTTTCCACCCACAGGCGAAACCCTTGCCACTTCGGTCAAGAGTTTCACCAATCCACCCACAATAAGCAGCCAGTTTCGCTCCATTCCATTCCCCAACGCCTTGTGTCGTTCCGTTTCCTCGCCACCTATGCTCAAAGAGCCACGCTATCCCAATGGTATATTTTCTTTCACTGCGACGAGTTCACCCCATTAAGCACCTTTCAGGCAGAGCGGTAAGATGATTGCACCTAATCGGTGGGATGTTTAGGCGTTCCGCCAATTCGAAAATAATGCCCCGAAAACCACTTATAATTTTTATTGTAGGTATGCTTTTTGAAGCAAAAAAAATCATAACAGGTTTTCAAAATATGGGGTCAGCAGTCAAGCTCCTTTCAGCAGCTTGTAAGTTATTCAGCACTTAGTGCAATTCCTCAATAATCCCCACCACCCAGTAGTTGTGCAGAAAATCAAAAAAATTCCGAGTTGGTTTATCCTTGTGCTTGCAGTATATGCGTTCCATTATCGCTACATTTCGTTCCAGGATCTTCGCTCGTTCCTCGCTTCGTAACCCTTACACTCCATTTCCGCTATCATTTCAATCATACACCTCAGCACCGCACAGCTTGAGTAAAATACTCATTTCCATTTTGCAAGCTCCATTCACTTGCGTTTTTACCCAAGCCCTTTTCCAACGCTATTCCAGCGGTATGTTTTCATTTCTGCGACGAGTTAACCCCAAAAAAACAAGACGCCTAAAGGCAGAGCGGAAAATTTATAAAGCCTTAACGACGAGTTTTTCAGGCGCATGCGCCAACCTGAAAGTAAAGCCCCGAAAACCACTTATAGTTTTTATTGTAAGTGTGTGATTTTTAGGGTAGCAATTAAAGCTATAAAAGGTTTTCAAAATATGGGGACAGATGTCAAGCTCCTTTTCAAGCAGCTTGTAAATTGTCCGGCACTTCGTGCAATTCCACAATTATCCCCACCACCCATAAGGTAGGCAGAAAATAAAAACATTCCGAGTTGATTTATCAATATGCTTGCGGTAAATGATTTCCATTATCGCTACATTTCATTTCAGGATCTTCGTTCGTACCTCACTACGAACCCTGACACTACATTCCACTATCATTACAAGCATACACCTCAGCACCGCACGGCTTAAGTAAAATGCTCATTTACATTCCGCAAGCTACATTCATTCCGTTTTTACCCATGCCCTTTTCCAACGCTATGCCAGCGGTATTTTTTATTTTCTGCGGCGTGTTTGCCCCGATAAATATTCTGTTGAATTGTAGTTTATATGCCCTTTGGGCAGAATATAACACAATCAGAAAATCAACTAAAAACACCAAATCTAAAAACGATAACTCAATATCACAATGTTCATTTTCAAGTCTTTATTCTTGGATCTTGGTTCTACAATCTAATATAAAAAAGCTAAATACGTTTTCCGCCAAAAAAAAATGAATATACAAAGATAGCCGTTCCGCTTACCGGCAGTAAAGGTCAAGCCCTACGGGTTTTTGTCACAATCTCCACACCTCGCTATGCTTCGGGTAGTATTCTGACAAAAAACCTTGACAGCCGCCGCTGCTCTGGCTGTTTCAGAAGTATATCCTTTTTTTTTCTTCTTTTCTTTTTTCTCTTTTCTGTGGGTAAAAATTATTTGCAGGGGCAGTCCCTCGTTTATTCACCCTTTAATCGTTAAGCTCATGTGTACCTTTATTTTGAAGTCTTACAATCAGAAATCAGAAATTGAAAAACCTCATTTCTTTATCCTAAACAAAGGAAATAAAAGCGGAAAACCGCTTTTAAATCCATGCCCGAATTGCTTTGTTATCCAGTTTCAATCGTTGGAAGAAAAAGACCAGGTTTACTGGCTGTCGTATAGCCTTTGGCAGTCAAAAGCCTTTTATCCGTTTTTGCGTGGGTCGGTTATTCCGTTTGTAGTGCTTCGGGATGTAAAAGCCTGCCTATTGGATAGCTTGGATAAAGCAGAAAAGAATCCGGCTCAGTTTGAAAAAGCGGTGGCAGCTCTCCGTAGTTTGGAAGCCATGGAAAAGCAATACAA
>JBBQMQ010000477.1:0-3578 GCA_038329115.1 Bacteroidales bacterium | reverse complement strand
AATATGGCCATTGGTTTGCATAAATATTGAAAAGTTATTGCCATTACTGAAAAATAAAAATATATATAAACATAAATAGTAAATACTCTTATAAACATCTACTTGTTTAATTTCAAATGTTATGAAAAAAATTGAGCTCATTATTATTGCTTTTACGCTTTGTTCAACTCAAGCGTTTTCTACACCCCTTTCATTATTGAGAGGCTATAAAAAAAATATTATAACATTATTTGTAGTGATATTTATTTTAACAATAAAAATTCATGCACAGGAATATCAACATTTAATCATTTACGGTCAAAGTTTGTCAGTAGGGCATCAATCATGGCCACCTTTATCAACGACACCCGTTAACAACAACTTCATGATTGGCAGTCAGGTTTGGACTAATTACGATAATCCTGTAACCAATGTACTGAATCCATTAATAGCTAACCCTGCTAAAGCGGTCGAAACACAGCCAAAATTAAGAACATCATCAATGATGTGTGAGTGCCCCTTAGTATCTGCTGCAAATCACATTCAATTAAAAACTGCAGGTCAATACAAATTTATTGCCTCTTCTTGTGGTACAGGTGGTCAATCAATAGAACAGCTTTCAAAAGAGTATTCGTCACCTACAGATTATGCCAATTTTACAAACGCCATTACATATGCATCTTCCATCACTTCGAGTATCCATTGCCCGGCAATTTTTTGGATGCAGGGAGAAGATAATTACACGAAAGGTTCGCCAACTTCAACCAGTGGGTTAACTGGCGGGACATGCACTTCTGATAAAGCTCGATATAAAATGTTGATGCTTTCTCTCAAAAATAACATGCAGAATGATATTCAGCTTAAATATAATCAAACAGATAAACCGGTATTTATAACATACCAGGTTGGGAAATCATTCAGTAAAGGTAAGGAGCTTAACATTGGGATGGCACAGCTGGAGGCTGCCAATGAATATGATGATATTATTTGTGCCGGTCCTGTTTATTATTTGCCAGATCGTTGGGGACATCTTGACGCTAACGGTTACCGTTGGTTTGGCGAAATTTTAGGTAAAGTATATTATAAAAATCAAGTATTGGGTGAAGATTTCAGGCCTTTACAGCCAAAGGAAATTTCAAGAACTATAGATCCTAAAGTCGTAAAAGTAAAATTTCTTGTACCCTATTTGCCACTGGTACTGGACGAAAAGTTGATATCCAAGCAACCAGACTTTGGTTTTGAGATTTATTTAAACGGTACCAAAGTTGCCTTAGCTTCCGTTGTTGTCAATGGCGATTGCATTGACTTGACAAGTACCATCGATTTGACAGGTGACGTTGAAGTTGTTTATGCTGGAATTAATACATCCGGAAAGGGTAATTTACGGGATAGTGATCCCTATACTTCCTTTACAAAATACATCGATTTAGATAAGAAGGATGGAACTGGTGCGTATGTTTATGAACGTTCTTCAGGTTCACTTCATCCAGTATCATCAGAGCCTGTAGATGGTACGGGTGCACCAATTTACGATCAACTCTATCCGTTGTATAATTTCAGTCTGGCATTTTATTATAAATTGAAAGCAACAGATCAGATTTACACTGTTCCAAATTTAACAAAATCTGCATTTGTAAATGTATCAGGCATAAATGTATCCCCGAACACTTTATCAATGAATTATGGAACAACTGCAACATTAACTCCTACTGTATTTCCTTCCAATGCTACTAATTCATCTATTCTATGGAGTTCAAGTAATGAATCAGTTGCTACAGTATCCAATGGAGTTGTAACTGCTATTGGTGGTTCTGCAGGAGCCTCGGCTACCATTACGGCTACCAGTGTTGATCAGGGAAAAACGGCTACTTGTGTTGTTACTTCTACAAGTGCTCCCTATGTTATCCGTTCTGTTCCAAGCCAATATGCTACAATTCAGGCTGCAATTACAGCCGCCACAGCCGGTGATATTATTGATATTGCCGCTGGTACTTATACCGAAAAAGTTACTTGTAATAAAGCTTTGACGATTCAAGGAGCTGGTATGGGTACTACCATTGTCCAGGCTGATGTTTCTAAAACCATCGCACTAGCTAGCGGTGGATCAGTGTTTACATTGGATGCAGCCTATAATTCAGATGCCACAATTACGCTGAAAAACATGACCATCCAAAATGGCTATAACAGTTTCAGCGGCAGTGGCATTCGATTTATTCATACAGGTACTGGAACTGTAACCCTAAATCTTTACGATTTGAAAATTAGCGACAATAGAGCAAAAATAAGTGGAGCCGGAGTGGTAGTTTCCGGAAAGTTAATTCTCAATGTTGAAAAATGTGATATATCTTCTAATACTGCTAATGCAAATGCTAGTTCAGTGGCTGGTGCTGGAATAGGTATAAACCAAACAAGCTATCCGGTTAATGTGACAATAAAAAACAGTACCATTTCCAATAATACGGCAACGAGTGGTAATGGAGGTGCACTCTATTTCGGTTGTGCTGGTTCAGTTTCCTCAATTTCAATTGAAAATTCAACGATTTATGGCAATACTACTTTGGCCAGCACACGAAATGGTGCTGGAATTTATATTACGGCCGGAGCGAGCACTGCATCTACCATTACCCTGAAACATTGTACCGTTGCAAATAATACCACCAATGCGGGTACTGGTGGGGATGGAATTTATATGAATGGAGCAAGTGCAAGTAGCACTACATTGGTTATGAATAACAGCATTGTGATGAATAATAGCGGTTCCACATCCAACGTAAGCCAAATTCACGGTTTACTGACAAATGGCGGTATTACGAATAGCATTTTCAGCGTGGCAAACGGAAATACATGGTTTCCTTCTACGGGAACAAACACTCACAATAAATTGGATGCAGTGGATGCCGATCTTGCTTTTGCCGGTTCGTTATCGGCTGATGCAACTCCGGTATTATCAATTGGAGACAACAGCATTGCAAAAGACTTTGTGTTGACAAATTATTTATCGCCCGCTTTAATGTTTGATCAACGTGGAGTTGTTCGCGACAATAATCCCGATGCAGGTGCAATGGAATATATACTCAGTTCAGCCATCGAATCAGTTTCTGAAATGCAAACTGTTCGTTTAATCACTAATCCTGTAACACATACTTTACTGCTGGAAGGAAAAGATATCCACATGTTAACTATTTACACATCAATGGGCCAACAAATTTACAAAGGAATATATCAGAATAGTTTGGATGTGAGCAAACTGCCTACAGGTTTTTATATTGGCAATGTGATAAGCAACAATCAGAAAATCAGTATCATTCGATTTATAAAAAAATAAAATCAAAATATGGTAATTTGATCGCCGCCATGTAGCTTTTATTTTAAATATATGAGTGTACTGTATAAAGTGTCATTCTTTTAAAATTAAGCATTTGGATTTAACATGAATATAAATCTGTAGTGCTCAATAATTGAAATTAACTTTTGATTGTTAATATATTTATATTTTCTGATTTTTACAATAAAATTGGTTGTAATACGCCAATTAAAGCGCTCCTTGACATATTTTTATCTCATAATTTGTAATTCGGACAAGGTTCATCCATAAACAT
>JBBQMQ010000476.1:0-3580 GCA_038329115.1 Bacteroidales bacterium | reverse complement strand
GTACTAATTTGAAAAAATGTTACTTAAAGTTGTTTTTTTTACTACGTAAAAGTTAAAAATATAATTTAAAAATGAGTTTGAGTTGAACAAGAATAGTTTTGGATTTGAATGTCACATAATTCTAATATTTTGATAAAGTATTTAAAAATAATAGAAATTTTCAGACAGTATAAAGCTTAATAAACAGAAATAGAGAGAGATAGTTGATTAATAACAATTTATTAGACTCATTATTTTCAAGAATAAATTTAAACAAACTCGATGTCAATAAAAAAAATGTTGTATTTTTACATCGAAATTAAAACACGCAAACATGGTATATAAATTCACAATTCTATCCGACGAGGTAGATAATTTTGTACGCATAATTACAGTCGATTCAGAAGCAAAATTTTTCGATCTGCATAGTGCACTTCTCGATTCGGTGAATTTCGAGAAAAATCAGATGACTTCCTTTTTTATCTGTTCAGATAATTGGGAAAAGGAACAGGAAGTGACTTTGGTTGAAATGGAATCGAGTTCGGAATATGATAATCTGGTAATGGATAAAACTTCACTGGAAGAATTACTTTCAGAGGAAAATCAAAAATTAATTTATGTATTTGATATGATGTCCGATAGGGTCTTCTTTATTGAATTAACAGAGATTATTCCGATGAAGACCCTGAAAAATCCCGTATGTATTTCGTCAGAAGGTGAACCTCCTGTTCAGATAATGGCTGACGAAGGTTTAACCGTTATTCCAAAAGTAAGTACTGATGAGAATTTTTACGGAGACGAAGAATACGATTTGGAAGAATTAGATGAGGAAGGTTTTGGTGAAATGAATTTCGACGATAGTACTTTGTTCGCTGAAGATCCAAAATTCTGATAATCAAAAATATATCATAGAAAAGACAGAAAGTAGTGCATATTTTCTGTCTTTTTTATAATGATGTTAATGATCAATACTCCAACATTATTAGTTCTATTGGGTCCTACCGGTGTAGGAAAAACCAATATAAGCATTCAATTGGCCAAGAATTTTGATTGTCCGATTGTTTCATCTGATTCACGCCAGTTTTATAAGGAATTAAAGATTGGAACTGCTGCGCCATCTGCTGAAGAGTTGATGCAGGTTCAGCATCATTTTATTGGTTCGCACTCAATTTTTGATGAATATAATGCCGGACAATACGAAAAGGATGCTATTCAATTGTTGGATGGATTGTTTCAAAAACACGATGTTGTTTTGCTAGTTGGTGGCTCGATGATGTATATTGATGCTATTTGTAATGGCATGGATGATATTCCGAATGTGGATGCTGAAACACGTGCTTACTGGCAAAAGCAATTTGCAGATTATGGGTTGGAATTTATTCAGAATGAGCTAAAAAAGTTTGATCCTAAACATTTTGAAGAAGTTGATTTGCAAAATCCAAAACGAATTATTCATGCTTTGGAGATATGTAGTATGATTGGAAAACCATATTCTGATTTGCGTACAGGTAAAAAAAAATCACGTAATTTCAATATTTTAAAAATAGGATTAAACCGTCCACGCCCTGAATTGTATGATAGGATTAATCTGAGGGTTGATAATATGATTGCCGATGGATTGTTGACGGAAGCAGAACAATTCTATTCTTTTAAAAAGTTGAACACTTTAAATACAGTTGGTTACAAAGAAATTTATGAATATATGGATGGAAACTGGTCGTTTGAATTTGCAGTAAATATGATAAAACAAGACTCACGACGTTATGCAAAACGGCAGCTGACCTGGTTTAACCGTGATAAGGAAATTAATTGGTTTCATCCTGAAAATGAAGAAGAAATATTGAAATTTGTATATGAAAGATTAAGTCTGTAATTGTTTTTACCAATCATTGAATACATGAAAATAACTCCAAATGCTTCCCTGTTATCCTGCAATACTTTTGGCATAGATGCTAAAGCTGATTTTTATATTGAATACGATTCGGCAAGTGATTTGCAAGCTGTTTTAGTATCAGATTTGGTGAAATCAAGAAAGATGCTTCATATTGGTGGAGGTAGCAATTTACTATTTATGAAGGATTTTGATGGTGTTGTACTTCATTCTGCCATACATTCTATCAAAAAAATGGATGAAGATGAAGATTCTGTTTATTTTGAAGTTGGGTCAAGCGTTATTTGGGATGAATTCGTCGCATTTGCGGTCGAAAATAATTTGAGTGGCGTGGAGAACCTTTCGCTCATTCCGGGTGAAGTAGGAGCGTCCGCAGTGCAGAATATAGGGGCTTATGGTGTGGAAGTGCAGGATGTGATTGCGAAAGTGAATGCCGTTGAAATAGAAACCGCCCTGATACGAACTTTTTCAAACGAAGAATGCAGGTATGGTTATCGTGATAGTGTTTTCAAGAATGAATTGAAAGGAAAATATATTATTACATCTGTTGTTTTTAAATTACAGAAAAACCCGGTTTATAAGCTAAACTATCAGCATTTGGAAAATGAGGTGTTGAAAAATGGTGAAATTAATCTTCACAATATAAGAAAAACTATTATTGCTATTCGTGAAAGCAAATTGCCTGATCCCAAGGTTTTTGGAAACGCAGGGAGCTTTTTTATGAATCCGGTGATTACTAAAGAACATTTCATGATTTTGCTAGAGAAATACCCCCATGTTCCTCATTATTACGTTTCTGAAACCGAAGAAAAACTTCCTGCAGGTTGGTTGATTGAACAATGTGGCTGGAAAGGCAAACGAATTGGGAACGCTGGCATTCATGATAAACAAGCTTTGGTACTTGTCAATCTGGGTGGTGCAACCGGAAAAGAGATTGTTTACCTTGCCACACAGATTCAAATTTCAGTAAAAGAAACTTTTGGAATAGAACTAAAGCCTGAAGTAAACTACATTTGACTTAGTTAACATTTCCTGCCTTGCTCTTGATATCATTTTAATGAATATTCAATTCATCCAGCGTTTGACGGTATTTTCTAGCATTTGCTAAATGTTCCTTCCAGGTCACAGCAAATTTATGTTCGCCATTGAAAGTTTCGGAAGCACACATATAAATGTAATTGTGGTGACTATAATTCAGCACAGCATCAATTCCTTCAGGTGTTGCAACACGTATTGGTCCGGGAGGTAATCCAATATTTTTGTATGTATTATACGGCGAATTTGTTTTTAAATGAATCAGCAGAACGCGCTTAATGGTGAAATCTCCTACAGCAAACTTCACGGTGGGGTCTGCTTGTAGTGGCATTCCTGCTTTTAACCGGTTTATGTATAATCCGGCCACCATGGGGCGATCTTTTTTGTTATTCGTTTCTTCTTCTACAATGGAAGCAAGCGTGCTTACTTCGGCTTGTGTTAATGGAATTGCGGCAGCCCTAGCTTTGCGTTTGTCAGTCCAGAATTTGTTATATTCTTTATCCATCCGTTTTACTAATTGTTTTGCGTTCAGGTTCCAGAAAACTTCGTAAGTATTTGGTATAAAAAGCGAAATAGAAGTATACGGATTTAAATTGTAAGCTGACAAAAGTAATTTATCATTCAAAAGATTTAAAATACTTATTGAGTCAGCCATTAGTTCTTTTCCTAATCTAC
>JBBQMQ010000475.1:0-3590 GCA_038329115.1 Bacteroidales bacterium | reverse complement strand
ATTTCTAACTTGGTATTGAATTGCGCAATGATACCATCAACAGTGATCCGTGCAACAATTGGCATTTTACCATCTTTTCTAATAGCATTCCTTTTCAAGTAAAAAAGGACCTTAAATGTACTCTTCATAATTTCATTTTTTAAATCGTTACAAACTTAGTTTATTGATTGAAAATGAAATAATTACATCTATGCCAATAGCGGCAGAAAGTGAGCCAAATGTAGACTTTCTGTGACCTATTTTTAATTTCAAAAATAGGTCACGAATTAGTCCCAGAAAAGTGTCTGTTTATGACCAAATCGTGTCTTAGATTACAACTTATATGCAAGGTAGGTAGATGAAAAAACCCTACAAAACGTTGATTTTGTAGGGTTTGTCTTTAAGGTGTCGCTTTTAGGCTTAACCTGTTGTGGGCGTTGAGGGATTCGAACCCCCGACCCTCTGCTTGTAAGGCAGATGCTCTGAACCAGCTGAGCTAAACGCCCTTTTTCAAGGAATTTTTTCGGTATTCAATTTCAACTTATCGACCCTTCCGATGTGTCGGAATGCTCTGAACCAGCTGAGCTAAACGCCCGAAATTTGTTTTAGAAAAAGAATTAAACGTGGGCGTTGAGGGATTCGAACCCCCGACCCTCTGCTTGTAAGGCAGATGCTCTGAACCAGCTGAGCTAAACGCCCGAATTTGTATTCGGATTGTAATACCTTTCTCCAAAAGCGTTGCAAAGATACATCCTTTTTTGAAATCTCAAAAATTAATTCTTCGTTTTTTGGAAATGAAAGAGAAAAAAGGATTCAATTGCTTAGTAAACAGGAGTGAAATTCTTTTAAAATATCCATTTTGTGTTACAATACCAATTCAGTAAACAGCTTTTCCACTTCCAAATCCAGATTTTTGGCATAACCGGGATGCGGACGGGATGTCTGGATACATGAACTCCTTACAGCAGTAAGCCAGCGGAACCGCTCCGGAATTTCAAGTTGCGCAATTACACCACCGACTTTATCACCATTGCAAATTTTTTCAAACGAATCCAAAGTTTCGTGCAGTAAATTCATATCCAGTTCGGTGGAAAAGGCACTGAGTCGTTCCGCATCGAGTTTATACATCATGCGAATATACTTTGCCCGTTTCGAGAACAAAATAATGCCGACATTGATAAATTCTTCGCGCTCCACTTTTGGCAAAACACGAATCACAGCGTATTCAAATAAGTGTTTTTCTAGCATTTAGTGCTTCGTTTAAAAAGTTATCGGAGTTTTCAAGTCTTCGGGTCAGAAACTGATAATATACTTCACGAACATCGTTTGCTGTATAGCCAACTTCAGCAGTTGAAGCCCATTCGTCAGGAATTAGTTCCACCATTTCACGGATAATTTCGTTGGTGAGCACTTTTTTGAAATCTGCATTTACCTCTTCCAGTTTATCGGCAACATTCAACAAAACATGATCTTTAATTAATGAAAACGGACTTAAAGCCTGCGTTTCCCAATTTGTCCAGGTGTGGTGAAAATACAACGTTGCACCATGATCAATCAGCCATAATTCCTTGTGCCACATAAGCATATTGGTATTACGAACCGTTCGGTCCACATTGGTCAGGAAAGCGTCCATCCAGACTATCTGCGAAGCAAGCAATCCGTCCACTTTGGTGGTGACCGGATCGAAAGCCAGCGCGCCCGACAGAAAATGCAACCCGAGATTCAATCCTCGACTGCCCTGCAACAAATCCTGAATTTCCTCGTCACCTTCAGTTTGACCGAAAGCTTCATCAAGTTGCACGAAAACCAGTTCCGGAAGACGCAAGTGCAACAACTTGGCAACGACGCCGCCAATCAGTTCAGAAATCAGCATTTTGGCACCGTGGCCAGAACCACGAAACTTAACGACATATTTAAAGTCGTCGTCAGCTTCGGCCAATGCAGGCAGCGAACCTCCTTCACGCAAAGGAGTGATATAGCGGGTTACATTTACAGTACGGAGAGTCATGATTCTATTTTTTTAATTCTCATCCTTTAAACAACACTCTAAACGCTTCTTCCACCTTTTTCACTCGCACCAATTCGATATTCAATTTAGTCAGATTGATGCTTTTCAGGTTGATGTCCGGAATTATCATTTTTTTGAAACCCAATTTTTCTGCTTCGAGAATGCGTTGTTCGATGCGGTTAATGGGGCGAATTTCACCTGAAAGTCCAACTTCACCCGCCATGCAAACGTGTTTTTCGATGGCAATATCAACGTTCGACGATAAAATAGCCGAGATAACAGCCAGATCGATTGCCGGATCGTTCACTTTAATGCCACCGGCAATATTTAAAAATACATCTTTCTGAGCAATTTTGAATCCGGCACGTTTTTCAAGCACCGCCAGCAACATATTCAACCGGCGCAAATCAAAACCGGTGCTGGAGCGTTGTGGCGTGCCGTAAGCAGCCGAACTAACCAACGCCTGAACCTCGATAAGGAAAGGTCGAATGCCTTCAATAGCCGAAGCAATAGCCACGCCGCTGAGTCCTTCGTGATTTTGCGAAAGCAGTAGTTCGGAAGGATTGCTAACCTCGCGCAAGCCGTTTTGCTGCATTTCGAAAATGCCGAGTTCCGATGTGCTTCCAAAACGGTTTTTAATCGGACGGAGAATACGGTACATGTAATGCTGGTCGCCTTCAAACTGCAAAACTGTGTCCACGATATGTTCGAGTACTTTCGGACCTGCAATGCTGCCTTCTTTGTTGATATGACCAATAAGCAATACCGGAATGGATGTGGTTTTACAGAATTTCAGCAAATGGGCTGTACATTCACGCACCTGCGACACCGAACCGGGTGAGGATTCAATCAACTCGGTGGAAACCGTCTGAATGGAATCAACAATCACCACATCGGGTTGGATATTTTGGATATGAACGAAAATCTGTTCAAGTGAAGTCTCGCTTACAATATAACAATCGGGATTTTCGAATTTCAGGCGTTCGGCACGGAGTTTCAGCTGTTTTACGCTTTCTTCACCGGAAATATACAGCGTCCGTTTTCCTTTTAAATTAAGCACTACCTGAAGCACCAACGTTGATTTACCAATACCTGGTTCACCACCAATCAGCACCAATGAACCTGGAACTAAACCGCCTCCCAGTACCCGATTCAGCTCATTGCAACTGGTATCAATGCGGGTTTCTTCATCAGTTTCAACATCCGAAATCAGAATCGGTTTTTGCTTAGTGATTTCTACACCTGCCATTTGAAATTTGGGTGCAGCGTCTTTGCTGATTATTTCTTCTACATAACTGTTCCACTCACCACACGACGGGCATTTGCCAATCCATTTAGGCGAATCGACGCCACAGTTTTGACAGATATATACTGATTTTGTTTTTGCCATTTTTTTATGTGATAAGGTGATTTTGGGTTGATGTGATGAATAAAGAAACAAAAGTAGAGAAAATGTGCCAATAAGTCAATATTCTATCTGGCCAATTTTATTATTAACACATCATTGAATTGTTATATTTCTTTCTTCCTCCAGTTTCCTTTCCACAAATACAAATAGCCGAATCCACCAATGAATGACCAGTAAATAAATTCGGACATCCAG
>JBBQMQ010000474.1:0-3593 GCA_038329115.1 Bacteroidales bacterium | reverse complement strand
AAAATAATAAATATCAACAATGAGTAAAGGAACAGTTAAATTCTTCAATGAATCTAAAGGATTTGGATTCATCAGCGAAGATGGTTCAAAAAAAGAACATTTTGTACACATTTCTGGTTTAATTGATCAAATTCGTGAAGGTGATACCGTAGAATTTGATTTACAAGAAGGAAAAAAAGGCTTGAATGCAGTAAATGTCAAAGTAATTTAGTATATAAACTAATTGACGTTTTTTTGTCACATCTAAAAAGTCTATCATTTATTTGATAGACTTTTTTTCATTTGGTTCTGATTAGTGGTTCATGTTGATGATGAATAAGTTTAAAAATAAAGGATCAAAAGTTGGTACACCAATTCTTTTTCTTAGTTTTGCAATCTGTTTTTGTTAAACAAGATTATATCAAAACAAACTATTTAAACGATTTTAATTTAGATTAGTCAATGATTTAATGTTTTTACTAAAATACAAAGGAATAGATAAAAAATATAAAATGAAAAACGCGTACAAATTCTTTTTTGGCTGCTTCTTACTGTTATTTTTCAACACCATTCATTCCCAGAAAAGGGTGCAATTGACATTTCCTCAGCTAATTGAGAATCGTTTTTCCAAACAATCGAATAAAACTCTTCCTGAAAAAGTTTATTTACAGACCGACAAACCGTATTACAGTGCTGGTGAAGATATTTGGTTTAAGGGATATCTTGTGAATGCTGCAATCCTGTTGCCAAACTCTCAAAGTCGTTATATATATGTTGAATTAATAGACAAATCAGACTCAATAATAAATCGGGTCAAAATTCGCAGAGACTCCCTTGGTTTTGCAGGTTGCATTAAGCTAAAACCAGAAATGCCTGTAGGTAATTATGTTTTACGTGCCTATACGTACTGGATGCAGAATGTTTCGAGCGATTTTTTCTTCAGCAAAAATATTTATATTGGCAACAGCATTGATGATGCCGTTTCTTGTAAAATTGAATATGGAATTCCGGTCAGCAACAAAATTCCTGTCATTCTTACGTTTACAAATTCATATAAAAGTCCGGTTGTCGGTAAAAAATTCAGTATAACGCAAAACTGGAAAAGTTTAGCACGAAAAAACGTAGCCCTGACATCGAATTCTGACGGAAAAATAAACTGGCAAATCGCCGTGGATAGCGCTGATCATTCAAATAAATTTATTGATGTTTCAATAAATAATCCGGATATGAAATTTAATAAAAGATTTTTTATTCCTGATTTTAGCTCCGATTTTGATGTGCAGTTTTTCCCTGAAAGTGGTGCGCTTTTAAATGATAATCTTCAAACACTTGCATTTAAGGCCATTGGCACAGATGGATTGTCGGTGGAAGTTAGTGGTAAAGTGTTTAGTGATAAGAATGTTGAGATAGCAGAATTTCAATCATTTAACAAGGGGATGGGGAAATTTATTATAGATACAAATGCCGGTGAAAGCTATTATGCAATTATAAAATCAGCTGCCGGAGTTGAAAAAAGGTTCAAACTTCCATCTTCACAATCCGAAGGACTTGCAATTCATTTAGTTTTTAATAAAAGCAAGATTCTGTATGAGATTAAGAACCAAACCAACAAGCCAAACGAGGCTTTTTATTTACTTGTTCATTCCCGGGGCATTGTTTATGTGATTCAGCCGCTAAAAAAGCTGGAAGGACAGATTGCCGAATCGCTTCTTCCACCTGGAATCGCTTCCTTTTCTATCATTGATTCTCTCGGAAATACGTATTGCGAGCGCCTCTCGTTTGTGCGAAATTTCAATTTTCCAATTATCAACATGCAGAATGATAGACGTGTCTATAGTAAAAGGGAGCTTGTAAATCTCAATCTGAATATTCAATCTTTACGCGGGAAATCAGTTGCAGGAAACTATTCAATAAGCATTACGGATAGCAAAACGGTGAAACTGGATTCGTTGAGTAACAATATCAAAAGCTATTTGTTACTTTCATCCGATATAAAAGGATATGTTGAGGATCCGGCTGCATATCTTGCAGATGATAAGATAGAAACACGTGAAAAAACAGATGTCCTAATGTTGACTCAGGCCTGGCGCCGTTTTAATACAGCCGATGTTGTCAAAAATTCGAAGGTTCAAACTGATTTCTATCTCGAAGCCGGTCAGACATTATCTGGTAAAATTTTGAATCTACTCGGAAAGCCTTCAAAAAAATGTGATATAATTATGCTTTCCCCCTATAAATCAATGATAAAAACCACGCAAACAGATAGTACCGGTACTTATTTAATTGATGGAATTGAATTCCCGGATAGTACAACTTTTGTTTTAAAAGCCAGAAAAAAGAAAACATTCGGCGATGTTGAAATTATACCCGATGCCGATGTATTCCCAAAACCGAATGTTTTTATACCTACTTCCACCGCAAAAACTACAATTCCTCCAATTGAATATTTTCAACAGACTAAAGAAAAATATTATACAGAAGGAGGAATGAGAATTGTAAATCTGAGTGAAGTAACAGTAACTGCCGATAGAAAAACTACTGATGAATCGTCGGATATTTATTCAGGAATGGCTGACACACAAATAACTTCAGAAAGTTTGGAGAAATATCCGGCCATGAGTATTTTAGATGTATTAAGAACTGTTGCCGGAATTCAAGTTATGGGAGATAGAGTCTCAATACGTGGAAGTCAGAATAATCCGATGTTTTTAATTGATGGAATTGAAACTGAAGATATTGAGGACTTGACTTATATGACAGCAACTGATGTGGAAAATATTTCTGTTTTTAAAGGTGCTGATGCTTCAATATTTGGTTCGCGTGGGGGAAACGGAGTTATTACTATTACGCTAAAAAAAGGAGTCATACAAAAAGTTGGAGTACCCATTAGTCTTGCTCAAATAATGCCGCTGGGTTATCAGAAGCCGACGCAATTTTATGAACCAAAATACGATGTTGATAGTATAAAGATGAGCGAGAAACCCGATTTGAGAACTACCATTTATTGGAACCCCATGTTGATTACCGATAATACTGGTAATATTCATGTAAAATTCTACACGGCTGATAAAGCCAATAATTATTCAGTAGTTTTTGAAGGAATTACGAATACAGGTGAAATTTGCCGATACGTGGGAATACTGAAAAGAGAGGAGAAATAAGTTGTTGCGGTCATAATTCTTTCTTAACGCTATTGTCATTCCAGGCTTGACCCGCATTCCCCTCACTTAAAAGACAAGTGTAGCGTAAGTTTTTTATTATGTATTCAGGAGTAATGGACAAAAATGATGCTTTTTTTTAGCCCTTTGATTCATGTGGACAAAAATGATGCTTTATTTTTGTTTTCGATTTGTATAATAGTTTTAAACTTCATATTTTTGAGCTGTCAAACTGAAACAGAAATAGGCTCTGCTGGGGAGCAACCTATCAGGGTTAGGTTTGATGATCGACGTAAAAGTAAGGGATCAAAGGGTTGTCAAATTGGCATCCCTTTGACATTTAGTGCGCCGAGCATGGCGAGTATATTTGACGGTTCAAGTCCGTTATGGGGGCTATCAGTTGCCAACCATTAGCTCAAGGCAAGGGTGTCCATCGTGAGGTGGAATCTGAAGGAA
>JBBQMQ010000473.1:0-3597 GCA_038329115.1 Bacteroidales bacterium | reverse complement strand
TTCTATAGCTTGATTTATCAATTAAGTTAGCTGAATAATAGGATGCCATCATCATTATCGATCGCTATTTCCATACTTCTAATCGCTTAAAACTCCTCGAAAATTAATTCAAATCAACTGCTTTGGTATACCAATTTTATGTTCTGCAACATGTTTCTCAAAATAAGCTCAATTTATTTTTTTTATCCGAAACTTAAGCCTTACTTTTGGTCAACTAAATTATTGGTCGACCAAAAGCAGTTGTAATCTAAGGTCTTCTAATTCTACTAATTTACCGATTTTTATGAAACATTTTTTCAATTATCTTTTGGTAGCTGTTGCTCTTTTATTTGCATCAACTATACAGGCACAAACCGGTATCAATACTTCGTTTGAAAGCCCTGAGTACAATGTAGGAACAGTAAATAATCAGAACAGTTGGAAGGTTACAACCGGAACAGCTCTTGTAAGTGCAACTGCCGACTATGTAAGAACCGGAACACAGGGTTTGAATATTTTTTCGTCGACTACAGCGGTTCAAACCGATCACATCCCTTATGCCACTACCGGCTCTGGCTTAGGTGGGGACGTTTATATTGATTTCTACATTAAATTCAAATCTTTACCCAGTCAGACTTTTTCTATCAGTGCTTACGATTTGGCTTCAGGCTCACGTAGTTTTATGATGGATTTTCAGACCACAGGCAAAATAAAACTATATGATGGTAGTTCGGGTTGGGCTACACAACCTGCTTATACAGCCAATACCTGGACTCGTATCACAATTAAGATTGACAATGCCGGTGCCAAATGTCAATATGCAATTGATGGTGTGGTTCAGAATAACCTCTTTGCATTCAGAGAAGTAAAAAATGCAGCTACTACATTCAAATATAATTATACACATTTCTCAATGAGTGCAGGCACATCGGATGTAGCTATTGACGACATGTATATTGGAAGTACAGCAGTTTCAGGTATTGCATTTCAAGAATCGTCAACCAATAGAACCATTACAGTTACACAACCTGCAAATGGAACAATAACTTTAGACCCTGTAAAAACTATTTATACAATGGGAGATGTGGTAACGGCAAGTATCACCGTTCCTGATCATTATTTATTTAGTGCATGGACAGGAAGTTTGAGTGGAACAGCCAACCCCAATTTATTTACAGTTACTGCAAACATGACTATTGGTGCAACCGTCATTGTTGACCCGAACAATCCTCCGGCATCTTCTACTATTACCATTAATCAACCTTCAGCAGGTGGAACTATTAGCATTTCGCCGGTTCAAACAACTTATTACAATGGAACAACCATTACGGCTACATTCACAACTGCATCAGGCTATGCTTTTAATGGTTGGACAGGAAGTCTTTCTGGAACTATCAATCCACAAAGTTTCGTATTAAACAGCAATACAAGCATTGGAGCAACTACCTCTATAATTTCGATAAACCCACACGTAATAACAGTAACAACTGCAGCCAATTTTAAAACTGCATTAACTGCTATGAACCCTGGCGATACAATTTTGGTAATGGATGGTACATATAATATTGGCGGCACAAAAGTTACTCGGGGTGGAACGGTTCTTAATCCTATTGTAATAAAATCGAAAAACTTATTTGGTGCACAAATTACAGGCGCGTCTTATTTTAACACCTCGTATCAAAGTTATGTCACTTACGAAGGTTTTGCATTCAAAGTTGATCCTGTAAGTACTATTTTTAAAATGGAAGGTTGTGATCATGTTCGCATAACACGAAACTGGTTTAGAATGAATGCTTCAAGCGACACCACGCAAACGTCAAAATGGATAACAATAGGTGAACTTTGGGACAATGAAGTATGTACCAGCCATCATAACCGCATTGACCATAATCTTTTTGATGGAAAACATGATCAGGGAGCATGGATGATTATCGATGGAAGTCACGGAATAGTTCCGGCCATTTCGCAACATGACCGAATTGATCATAATATTTTTCAAAATAATACTCCGCGAGTAACGAATGAAAAGGAAACCATTCGTGTGGGTGTTAGCGATTTAAGTCATAAAGATGCATTCACAGTGGTTGAAAATAATTTATTTATGGATTGCGATGGTGATCCCGAAATTGTATCGGTTAAGAGTAATTGCGATACAATACGGAACAACACTTTTCGCCGTTGCCTGGGTACAATCAGTTTACGACAGGGAAACAACAGTGTGGTGGAAGGAAATTTCGTTTTTGCTGAAGGAAAAACAGCTATTTACGGTGGAAGTACGATTGGATGTGGTGGCGTTCGGGTGTACGGATTGAATCATAAAATATATAATAATTATTTCGAAGGACTGACAGGTTACAAATGGGATGCTGCTTGTACATTGACAAACGGCGATGTGACCAATACCTCCACCAGTTTATCCAGTCATTTTCTACCCGAAAATATAGTATTTGCATTTAATACTTTGGTAAATAATAAATCTAATATTGAAATTGGTTTCGACAACAATGCTTCTTATGGCAAGGCGCCAATAAATTGCATCCTAGCCAACAATATAGTTGTGGCTAACGAAAATCCGCTTGTAAAATATTACAGCTCGACTTCATTGGCAGGTGTAAGTTTCAGTAACAACATTATGTATTCCAGTGGAACTTCTACTTTGGGATTAACAGGTACAACAGATGCTCAAATAAAAACGCTTGATCCACTTTTAGTTCATTCAGATTGTCGTGCTTACGGTCAAAACAGTAACTATAAAATACCCCTAAGTTTGTATAAACTCACGGCTGCAAGCCCTGCTATTAATGCATCAACCGGAGATTATAGCTACGTTAATTATGATTTCGAAAATCAACCTGCTATTGGTATCAGGGATATTGGAGCAGATGAATTTGATGCAGTGGATGCAATTGCAAATGGTCCTGTAAGTGAATTGCAAGCTGGTCCAACTGCTCCTGAGACCTATGTGTTTGAAGTTTATACTAATTCAACGGCTGTTCCGACTATAATTGATAATGAAATAAAGGCTTATCCAAATCCATTTACAGGAAAAACGATTATCACTTTGCCAACTGCCGCCAGTGGTTTGTTGTCATATTCGCTTTATAATTCCATGGGACAATTGATGGAGCATAAAACCTTGAATCCTAAAAACTGCGAAAATAAAATAGAAATTAATACCTACAGCAAAGGAATTCTTGTGTGTATATTAGAATCGACCACTAAGAAATACCTTATTAAACTGATTTCGAAATAGAATTTAACGCTGAATTTATGTTTTACAACATGTTTGTAAAAATAATTGTAAATTTTCTTTTTTACTTTAAATAGATTACTTACTTTTGGTCGACCAATAAATTGGTTGACCAAAAATGTCTTTTATCGTATCTAAAATTATAAATAAACTTTTAAAAATTTTATCATGAAAAAAATTACTTTATTATTATCGTTTTTTGCAATAGCCTACTTGGCTAATGCAACTGGTTATTTAAGTGAAACTTTTAATTATACAAATGGAAAACTAAGTACAAGTTGGACTTCAGCTGGTACAATTGGCACTTGGACTACGGATTGGCAAGTTGGAGGTTCAGCTTTAAGCTATTCAAATACAGGGGGGATTCC
>JBBQMQ010000472.1:0-3599 GCA_038329115.1 Bacteroidales bacterium | reverse complement strand
AGCAACAACGAGCTGATAGATATTTACCGGGCTTTTTGATTGCAATAAAATAACGAATGGAGAATAACGATGAAAAAGTATTTTGAAGTAACTGCCAAAGCCGGACATGTGGGAAGACATCACTATACCGAAATTTCTTTGTTCATCATTGCCGAATCAAAAAAGGACGCAGCTGAAACAGCAAAATGGATACCGAGGGTCAAGCATCACGATAAAACTGCGATTTTAGCTGTTAACGAAATAACTTTCAATGAATTTAATGTCGGCATGACACAAATCTCAGAAAATCCATACTTCAAGGCTAAGAACATTCAGGAGCAAAGGGCTTTATGCCACGACATAGAAGTAAAATCTTGTAATCCGGCAGATGACAAAAGCATTGAGATTAAAACGCTAAAAGAAAGAAATCCACGCAAATACCAGAAATATTGTATCCCTTATTGTACCGAGGATTATACACACGGATATAACATTGCTTAATAAAACATCGGTACAATTTGTGGCTGTCCCAAACAAGAACCGGTATGTACTTTAGGAATAAAATATTGAAAACAACAGAAATGAGGAATTGATATGTGGGATGAAATAATCGAAGTTGAGACAACAGAATGCTACAGTAATATGGACTTGGGTTATCTTGAAGATGATTTAGAAGAATTTGGTAACTATGATGATGATTTTAGTTCTATTTGGCGCGACAAAAATGAATAAACCATGCTTCAGCTTTTTGTTTCTTAACGCAAAAAAATGTATTGGTGGTGATTAGTCTATGAGTTATCTTGAAAGAAGCTCTATAGAGGCTGCTAATTGCGTAGATATTATTAGCGTTCTTCAAATGAGCGGAGAAAATGTCAAAAGAGTCGGGCAATATTATGAAACGGAAACACACGACAGCTTAAGGATTAAAGAAAATTGGTACTTTTGGAACAGTAAAGGTACCTATGGCCACACCATTGACTTCGTTAAGGAATATTATAACCTTAACTTTGTAGACGCTACAGAGTATATTTTAAATAATAATAACTTTAATTTCTCACGTCCAAAAACCCAGACAAAACAAGCCTCTTTTTTAATTGCTGATCTAAACGAAGTTAAGGACATAAACCTCGCAATCGCATATCTGTGCAAGAGAAGACACATAAACTACAACATCATTGAAGAATTTGTAAAGAAAAATGTAATTAGTCAAGATAACAAGGGTAATGTCATCTTCAAAATTTTGGACGAAAACAATCGAATTATCGGTGCTGAGAAAAGAGGTACTTATTCCGGAAGCCATTTTAAACAAGTCACAAAGGGTAGCAAACGTGGCTATGGCGTGAACATTTCAGTCGGCAAGCCGGAAAAAGCATTTTTCTTTGAAGGTTCAATTGACTTGATTAGTTTTTATGAATTATACAAATCCGAACTTGCAAACAGTATTTTAGTTAGCATGAGCGGACTTAAAGATACTGTTATTACATCCACTCTAGCAAGATCGAATATTGATTATAAAAACACATACCTATGTGTTGATAATGATCAAGCAGGAACTAAGTTTGTAGAAAAATTAAAATTGCAGCATCCAGAAGTCAAGCATTTCAAACACTTCGAAGATGTAAAAGATTGGAATGAATACTTGATTTGCAAAAATCTTCATTACACCAAATAAAATAAAAATGCTGGGCATATAACTAATAATCATATGCCTATCACTACCTAAAATTAAACTAACTCCAGTTTGGCAGAATTTTATTTACCTCAAACGCAAAAATCCTGCATTTTTCTCCGCTCCACGTTGACAAGTTATAAAGCTTTACAGATACAATTTCCCAATCAACCTAATACCTCACAAGCCGTTGATGGCTATGGGTTTCATGGATTATATGTTCCTGTCCGTCTTTACCCACACCAACAACCCTGTACTCTTTTGTCAAGGTTTCTGGCAGTTAAAAGCGTTCTTCCACCAGCGGGTAATTACAGGGCATATTTTGGTAATTTCGGTTCAGGTTGCTGTCAAAAAACGAGCCTGATGCCGGATTTTTTATAGGTTTTATAATTGAAATTGTTATGCACACTATTGAGAACTGTATTTATGGCAACACAACAAGCCTTTCCATGGCAAGAGGCTGAACCGGTTCAACCTAACAGAGGTATTCGTCCGGCACGTCGGCAACCGATGAGGACAACCTTTGGTTGGCGGCGTTTTTAATCCGTTCAACCAGGTCAAATTCTATTGGCCGGCCATATAGTCACTTTGTCGGTTAGCGGCAGAGGTTCCTTAGCCATACAGATAACCGCTCCTTCACCGACACGAATATTCGGCAGACGGGAAAGGCATGCAAAAGCCTTGACCATTGACCGCTTAGGGTCGCTAGTGGTTTTTATTTCAATCGGATACAACGTATCCCCTTCGCTGATGATTAAATCGATTTCATTTTTTTCCTTGTCCCGATAAAAAAAGAGGGGCGGTTTTGAAATGCCGTCATTATAATAGCTTTTTAATATTTCCGCAAAAACGAAGCTTTCAAAGATATGCCCCCAAGCCGCTCCGTTTATCATCTGCTGCGGAGTATTCCAGCCAAGCAGCCAACAAGCAAAGCCCGTATCAAGAAAATACAGCTTCGGCGTTTTTACCATACGCTTGTTAAAGTTGTTGAAGTACGGCTCCAGTATATAGATAATTCCACTGGATTCCAGCACCGAAAGCCACGATTTAATAGTTTTTTCGTCCTTACCGCAAACCTCGGACAAGGATTTATAGCTTACCATTTCGCCTGAAAGCGATGCTGTCGCCTTAACAAATTTTATAAAGGCAGACTCATCCTTAATATTCAAAACATCCTTAATGTCTTTTTCAATATATGTTTGAAAATAGGAACTGTAGTAATCCGCCCAATCGTGCAGGTCGCTTTCGGCTTCATATAGTTCCGGGAAAAAGCCTCTATGAATCCGCCCAACAATTTCATCAAAATTAAAAGCGTTTATTGTCCCGTTAAGATTTTCTTTGGTTGGCAAAAATGGAGCGAAATATTCCACGCCCAAAATTTCTCGTTGAGAAAGCGGTAGCATTTTTACAATACCAGCTCTACCCGCTAAACTGTCGCTGACATTTTTCATCAACTTCAAGCTCTGCGAACCGGTCAGGCAGAATTGTCCCTTCCCTTTTGTTTCGTCAACGATATCCTTAATATACTCAAAGAGCGAGGCTTCTTTTTGAATTTCATCAACTATAACAGGCGGTTTATATTGCTCAAAAAAGATAGAAGGATTATTCTTCGCACTCTCACGAACCAAAGGATTGTTCAGTGCTACATAATTAATATTACCATACATTTCCTTTAACATTGTCGATTTTCCGACCTGCCGGGCACCGGTAATCACCAGTACAGGTTTGCGTTTTGCTATTCGATCCACAACATTTTCAATATGTCTTTTGATATACACAAGCTTCACAACCTTTCGACCAATCCGGAGTTCAACTCCATTATAGTCGGATTATTGGTGTTTGTAAAGTTTTTTTCAGCATTTATTGGCTCGCATATAAAAAAGCTTTGCTCATACAAGTCCGCTATTCTCCGAAAGTCATCTTTTAGGTACATTTCTTTTTCTCAGCTTCC
>JBBQMQ010000471.1:0-3640 GCA_038329115.1 Bacteroidales bacterium | reverse complement strand
CCTCGAAACTATAATTTGAATAATAACTTTGGGTAATCATGGCGCGTTTAGGCGACCATTGAAACGCTAAATACCCATTTGAAATGTCCGTCGCAATAAAAGCATTTGCAACAAGTGTAGTCCATTGATTATAAAATTTTATATTATCCCACGAGCGAGTAAAAGACTGTGTATAAATTTCGCTATATGAAACAATTGGTTTTTCTATATCAAAAGGGGTTGACCCTAAACGTTTATAAGTAGGAGGAGTGGTTTTGTTGCCATCCAAATAAGTTTGTGTAGCACTCATTGAAAATGCACACAGAAAGCTAAAGGCGAGAATTAATATTACTGATTTAAGGTAATTCTTAACTGATTTCATAATTTCGTTGTATATATTTAGAGGAAAATATGTAATAAAATGCAATATATTTTAAGAAAATGAATTCAAAACCCCATCCAATAAAGATTCATCGAATGGGGCTTTATAGAAGATAATTATAGTTAAGAATAGCATACTTCAATAGAAGTTTGCTATTGGGTTGGTTTATTCAACAACTAGCTTTTGTACTTCAAAAGGTGCAATACCGTTAAATCTTACAAAATATACGCCTTTGCTAAAGTTAACTAAATTGTTTCAGTGCCGATTAACTGTTCGTTTTGCCAAAATATAATTCAGCCTTTTAAATCAACAATTTTTATATTCCGCCACATACAACCTGAAACAATTCAAGCCCTTTACTCAAAACTATCTTCCGAAAACTCGTAATTAAAATTCTGAAGAATCATGAGCTTGGAATGCATTAAATAAATACTATTCAGTGCTTTATTATTCCATCTATTCAGATCATCATTCAGCTATTTTACTTCCATTCAATAACCATCGTTTCTTCATTTGAAATTGAAATAATATTCCCTGTTTGCTTTCCTTGCTTGTTCGAATAAAGAAGTTTGCCTACTGTTTTTTGATTTCCAAAATCAAAAGAAACCTGTTTACTCTGACCACTTTTGTTAATGATAACTGTAATAAGCGATGAACCCGAGCGAATTGTTTTCATAAGCATATTTTTTTGCGCTATTTTGAATTTGACTGGGAATGAATTGATGCTTTGCCCTGCCTCTTGTCTTAAGAGTCTAATCAATTGAGAATAATCACCAGATAAACGGCTGCCGAGTCCAATCAATGAAGGAATCCATAGTACTTCTCCACTTCCAATTTTATTTCTTACAGCAATAACTTCATCATCAATCGTGGCCGTAATCTTAGCTGATTTCACTGCGATTGTTCCTCTCCAAAGATGTGAAGGAATAGAATAATTGTTCCATTTAACCTCAAACAAATTGTCAATCATTCTGAATTCGCGGATATTTCCGCCAAAAAGATTTTCGAATGGAAATCCAGTTGCCATGGTGTTGTGAAAATTTTCATCGAAAAATCCAGTCAATCCATCAACAATCAACTTGCCTCCTTTGCGAACAAAGCTTTCGAGAACAGGGGCGTAACTATCAGGCAACGAAATCTGGTGAGCCAGAATGATAGTTGTCCCTTTATAATCTGTCTTGTCAAAATTAAATTCCTCAAAAGCTTTCAGGTTGGAATTAATTCCCATTTCGCTGAATGCTTCAAAATAGGCCAGCGCCGATTTCATTACGCCCCCGATCATTCGCGCCTCGTACTTTTGTGGTGCTACATTTGCAATTTTACCTTCCGCCCAAAGTGACTGACGAACATACAGAATATTGATTCCCGACTCAACTTCTTGTACATTGGAGAAAATAGAACTGTTGTTTTTAAATGTTTCTGCGACTTTTGATGCTGCTTTCATTCGATCGGATGGATTATTCTGAAAATCTAGCAAAGCCCATTCGCCAGCTTCGATACCTGAAGTACGCGGATTGAGCGTCCAAAATATGCTTCCTTTACCTTCAGTTGCTATGATTACCCAAAGCCACTGGGCAATTTCCTCTTTGGTTGGACACATGGGAGCCTTTCCGATGGTGTTAGTACCACCTTGAAGTTCAGTCATGAACCAGGGGATATTGCCAGCTCCAGAACGTGCAATCTCACTGTTAGCTGACATTGCCACGGCGTATTGTTGTCGGGTAAAATAACCAAAATGCCATGAGGCATGTGCCGAACCACCAAGGCTGGTTAAAAATTTCCGCCATTCAGGAAAATTATATTCGGCACAATTCTGAAACATCTGGTGGGTATTTACATGTAATTCGTGATTAGGATTGTATTTTTTTATTTCATTGGATAACCAGTTTAAATACCAAGTGTTGTAATCGAGCAAAAATGCCTGATCGTTAAATTCAAACAGAATGGGATAACCCTTATCGGTAAACTCTTTTTGCGGATGTTTAAGACTCCATTCAGCAAACTTGTTTTTTGTAAAATCAGTCCATGGGATTTTACCTACAAGTCCGGGTTCATTGATCAGAACCCAACCGTACAAACTTTTGAACTTGCTGAAGTGGGTTGTTAATTGCTTAATGAACAAAGCAATAGATTGCAAATGGGTTTCATCACGTGGAAATTTAAACCCTCCGATATCGGTTTTTTCAGTATATGGGAAAATGGTTGCAAACACTTTAATTCCGTGCTTTTCAGCCGACCAGAAAGCATTATCAAACAGTCCAAAATCCCAGGTTCCATCTGTCTTTTTCATATACGATTCGAACATTCTAATCCGACATACCGAAAAATTATTTTCTTTCAATATCCTGAACCATGTGTCAATATCTTCGGCTGTTTGTCCAGGTTCAATAAAAACCTGTGCCCCAAGGAACGGAACCTTGTTACCTGTGTCTCCTAAATTTTGCCCTTTGCAAAGTGCAGGAAAAAAAAACGAAATCCATAAAAATAGGGCGATGAGCTTTGTGTGTGTTATCATAACAATCGGAATTATTTGTTTGTAATTTTATATAAAAATACTGTTTTTTCTTGTTTTATAAATGACATCTCTGATATATTTAATCTAAATTATTTGAAAGAATTAAAAAAAACAGTTTAAGAAACAAAAAGAAATGTGTATAAAAATCATTTATTGAGTGAAGTGAATGCTTTTTAAGCTTCGCGAATTAGTACTATATTTATTTGTAGCACATAGGCATATAATACACATCTTAAATTCGAACAAGAGTCATGCGATTTCAGTTGAAATTGTGAATGAAAAATTGCAATTTCTTCATTTATTCAACAATTAATTTTTGAATTTCAAATGGCGCAAACCCCGTTAGTTTAACAAAATAAACGCCTTTTGCTAAATTCAAATCAATTGTTTTGGTACCGATAAAATGTTCATTGCGTGAGAATACTACTCGACCTTGCAAGTCAACGATTTTTATATTATCAACTCCAGCCTGAGCTGATTCAATCGAAACTTGATTCTTAGCTGGATTTGGATAAATTCCAAAATTAAAGGTTTGAATATTTGAAATTGCATTTGGATCAATCGGATACAATTGGCTTGTTGGAACCACTTCCTGACTAAAGGAATTAGAACTCCATTCCAGTTTCACTGCTGCATCGCCTGTTTTATGTGCAAAATCAACTTTGATCGGAACTTTTTGACCAACTGTCAGATCGATTGTACCTGTAACCGTAGTTCCCGTAAACGCTGATGTCCAAGCATCTATCACCAATTGATTATTAATC
>JBBQMQ010000470.1:0-3643 GCA_038329115.1 Bacteroidales bacterium | reverse complement strand
TACCTATACATATAAAGTTTCGGAAATCCAAATATTTGACGATTAAGAAAAAAATAAATAACCTCTTGACGATGGCAAAAGATTTACAACTATAGGCAAATTTTCTCAAGAGATTCTTTCCTTGTAGCCAAATATCTTCTTGTCCCCTCTGAATCAACTTACAGAGAGTTATTGTGGGGCAATAAAAGTTGCTTCAGCAAATAAAAAGTCAAATGCTATAAATGTTTCAACAGTTTCTTCAAACTCTAAAAAGTCAGAAATCGTTCTGAATAAGCTGGTTGAGCTGTATAATCAAGATGCAGTTATTGACAAAAATATGATTGCCAGCAATACTGCGACTTTTGTTGACGATCGGTTAAAGCTAATAAGTTCAGAGCTGCAAGATGTTGAAATGAATGTTGAGAATTACATGAAAAAAAATAGTTTGACCGATATAAGTTCAGAGGCTAAATTATTTTTAGAATCTGCAAGTGAATACGAAAAGAAAATTGCAGAACTTGAAACGCAATTAAATTTAGTAGGTTATATTGAATCATACGTAAAAGATAATAAAAATCAGTATAGTTTAATTCCGGCAAATCTTGGAATTGAAGACAAAGCATTGATTTCACTAATTCAGGATTACAATCTGGCGTTGTTGGAACGAATGAAACTTAAGCGCACAACCAATGACAAGAACCCTGTTTTAACACAAATGGAGCAACAGCTGAAAGAAATTCGTTCAAACATACATCTTAGTATACTTAGTATCAAAGACGGATTAAAAATTGCCAAAACCGATGTTTTAAGGAAAGAAAATCAGTTTAATTCAAAAATTAAAGAAGTACCAACTCAAGAGCGCAAATTCCTTGAAATCAAGCGCCAGCAAGAAATAAAACAAAAACTATATCTATTTCTTCTTCAAAAAAGAGAAGAAAACGCACTTAGCTTAGCCAGTACAGTACCATCGGCCAAAACAGTTGATTCTGCTTACACATCTCTTGCACCGGTTGCTCCAAAACGCATGATGATTTTCTTACTTGCTTTAATTTTCGGAGCAGCTATACCTATCGTTATTATTTACGTCAAAGAATTATTAAACAACAAAATAACCGATAAAAAAGATCTTTTAAAATATATAAAAGTTCCATTCCTTGGGTCAATTGCTCTAAATAAAGAATCTGATAGAATTGTTGTAAGAGAAGGAAAAACCACCCCAATCGTTGAAATGTTCAGACTTATCAGAACCAATATGAACTTCATGTTAAGTGGAACAGAATCACCGGTTATATTAATCACATCGTCGATAAGTGGCGAAGGAAAATCTTTTACAGCAATTAATATGGCTATGTCTTTTGCCCTCTTAAACAAAAAAGTAGTTCTTATAGGGTTGGATGTTCGTAACCCGATGTTAAGTGAATACTTACATATTTCAAAAGCAAAAGGAATTAGTTTATATCTGTCAGACCCTAGTTATAAACCCGAGGATATTATAATTCCATCTGGTTTTCATCCGTTTCTTGATGTTATTCCTGCAGGGCCTATTCCACCAAATCCTTCTGAGTTATTATTAAGCTCACGATTGGATGATTTGATTGCCGGACTCAAAGAACAATACGATTATATAATACTCGATTCTGCCCCAGTTGGAATTGTATCCGACACTTATTTACTTAACAGGATAGTGGATAACAGCATTTATGTAACCCGACAGAATTATACACCACGCGAAGCAACTTCTTTAATCAATGATATTTATAAACATAAAAGAATTAATAAGCTTTCTGTAATTCTAAATGGCACAGATGAAAGTCTTGGGTATGGATACGGTTACGGGTATGGCTATGGTTATACTAGCGGAAAAAGTTCCAACAAAAAAGGAAACAAACCGTCGACACTTTACAAACGATTTAGAAACAAATAATACCGATTGCACAAACAATATAGTCCAATTTCGACTTCGTCTTATTGTCCAATTTGTTTGTATGCATCGGCATTAACAACAGTAGAAATTTAAAACAAATTGGACTGTTTTAAATGTACAGTTGGTATAATAAGACTACATCAAAAAAAACCTTGGAATACTCCAAGGTCTTTTTTTGATATAACAGAAACTAAGAAACTTTAAACACAAATAAAGTTTCCATAAAGCAAACACAAGTTGCTAACAAACAGCAATATAAAATAATTTTCAAAAGCATTGACAAACTTTCTAGCCAAAAACATTGTTTGTTTGGGATTTATTATATAATTTTGCAACGAAATTTCACAAGATAAATGGAAGAACCTAAAGACAATATCATATTAACGGCAAGTCGACTCTTTGAGCAGTTTGGAATACGAAGCATTTCTATTGACAATGTGTGTAATGAATTGCGAATTTCAAAAAAAACATTTTATACATTTTTTTCTCAAAAAGAAGATTTAGTAGATGCTGTTTTGATATTTCAACGTAGCACTCAATACGAGAAATTCGCTAAGTTATTTAAGAATAAGAATGCCATAGATTCGCTGATAATAAGTATTAAGGAAATTAAGAAAAGTGCAGGTCATGAATCATTATCATTGTTTTATGATTTGGAAAAATATTATCCAAAACTGTATGAAAAGTATGAACAAATTTCAAAACAAGAAATGCGTGACGCTTTCGAAAGGTTTTTGCGACAAGGCATTGAAGAAGGTTATTTTCGTGAAGATTTAGATGTTGAGATGATAGCATTTTTTCATTCTTTACAAATGAGACAAACTTTTCAGGAGATGAGTCAGGATGCAAAGAAATATTCAAAAAAACGCATTATTGATTTCTTTATAGATTTAATGATTCATTTAATTGCAAACGAAAAAGGATTGAGATACATGGAAGAGCAATCGTTGAAAGATATTGAAAAATGAACAAGAAATTAAATCCGGATATTAAATTGGGATAGGTTTAATTGTATTTTTCGTTGATTCAACACCTTTAAATCGACTTTCATCGATTTTTATTAACTTCACAAAATATATCTATCTATTTTTGCATATTATTTTTTTATCAAAACAAAATGAATTTATCAAAAATGAAATTTACATTTTAAATTCTCATACAAACTAACTAATTTATTAAAGTATTGTGAAACAGTTTATTAAAAAAAGTATATTGCCAGCAGTCTTTCTGGGATTGTTACCTGTTGGTGTGCTTAACGCACAAGATACATTGACAGTATCTCTATCGAAAGCGTTGGAAATTGCCATGAGCGAAAGCCCAACCATAAAAGTTGCTAATAAGGAAATAGAAAGAGTTGATTATTCAAAAAAAGAAAAATTCGCAGCTCTATTTCCAAACATTTCTGCATCAGGCTCTTATCAGCGTGCATTAAAAAAACAACGTGTATTTTTTACCATTCCAGGAATGCCTGCCAATCCTGATGGATTTGAAATGGGTCAGGATAACACTTTTAATGTAGGCATATCTGCTTCAATGCCAATTATTTCGCCTACATTATGGGCTTCGTTGGAAATGACTGAAACAGACACCAAGTTAGCTTTGGAATCGGCGCGTGCTTCAAAACTTTCTTTGATTAATCAGGTAACCAAGGCTTATTATACTATTTTACTAACTCAGGATCAGTGCAATGTATTTAAACGTAGCTATCAGAACGCTACAGAAAATGCACGTATTATTCAT
>JBBQMQ010000469.1:0-3647 GCA_038329115.1 Bacteroidales bacterium | reverse complement strand
GATGGTTCCGGCAACCAATGAGCCTAATCCATATAGAATCGGAACATAAAGAAAATCGGATGAATTGTGGATAAAAATAAAGATCAGGCCAAGAAAAATCAGTCGGCTAACCAATGTAATGTATGTAATGTATTTCATCCTTTCAATACCCTGAAAATACCAGATCGGAAAGATTACATCATAAAGACAAACCCACATAGATAATAAAAACAGTAGTTCATAACCATGAGCTTTAGGAACCAGTATCAATAGAAATCTAAGAACTATAAAGGCAACAATAGTTAACGCTCCTTTTATTATTAAAACACTACTAACAATTTCACTGAGTTTTACTTTGTCATCGCGGTGGATACTGATTTCGCGGGTTGCTGAGATATTAAATCCAAATCCAACTAAAATAAGTAAATAACCTACCACTGCCTGAGCAAAAACAACCAACCCATAAGTTTCTTTTCCCAAAACCCGAATTAAATAGGGGTAGGTAATTAATTGTATGAGCATATTGAAAACCTGCAGAGCCGAGATATAAGAAAAGTTCTTTATCAGTGTTTTATGAGGTAATGCTTTTTGTTTAATTTTGCGAAAAAGGTTTTTCAAAATATGATATTGGATGTTGCTGGAATTGTTTTTATTGTATAACAAAAAACGCAAATGTAATTATTGTTTAATGTCTTTAAGCCAAGCATCTAGCGTAATCATCTCGTCATCACAAATTATTGATTTTCGTAATAGTGAATGGTAAGCTTTATGTAGATTGTCTGTAATATTAATTGTAGCAGAAAAAACACCAGTAACTATATCTATTACTGCTTCACAATATCTATTACTGCTTCACAATTTTGATACATTGGGATTTCAGAAATGAAATCTTTGAAATAATCATGAGGATTCCGTTTTTGAACTAAGTTGCGTTGATAAATCCTAAATGATAGACATATAACAACATGTTAGGTTGAAAAATTAATCCTTGAAGGATGTTGGTGAACCGAAATGTGACATACGTTGGCAGGTACATAAGAGGAAATAGTTCCTTTGAAATTATGGTATTTTGTGTATTAAACGGGCTGATTGTTCCTTTTCCTAAAACAACAGGTGGTCTTTCTGAAAAATTACAAAGTGCATCACTTGTTAGCCGATATATTGCATCAACGTCAGGATCTTCGTCGGCCAATCCTTGCAATACACCCACTTTGCAATTCTGGACTTTTAATGTAGCCTGCAGTTTAAAGTCTTTTGTAATTAGATTTAATGGTAATCCTCTTGCCCATATTCTTTGATCTGTATATAACTGGTAGATATTGATAAAACCCTTATCTTCAGTAACAAAGTCAAAATGTCCATTCATTTTAGGAATTTCCCAATTTACCTTAGGGATATCATCATCATTTGTATCAATTATAAATTCTGCCATGTTTCATATTGCTCAAAAGTATCCCAGCATCTTTTGCTAGAATATTCCGGTATTGATAAACCTATTAACTTTTGACTGTGAAGCTTTCCAGAATATAGGTACTAAAACGCAAATTTGAATCAATAAGATTAACTGCCTCTCCCGGTTAGTGTAACGTTAAATAAAGAGAAGTCAAATGAATAATTCCATCAAATGATTCGTTTTATTTTTTCATCATCCAAAATGCTCCCGGTTCTCTTTCATCTTGTTTTGCGAAAATTGGACATTTTGCCGCAAATTCTTCTCGATAATTATGTACCAAATAATTCAACGCTCCAATAATTTTAAACTCTGCGTTAAATGTTAAAAAAGCTTCTAATAAGTATTGTTCATTCCATAAAAGATGTTTATTATACACCCAATCATTGGGGTAATCTTTTGGTGTGAAAATATCATGTACATGTATTAATACCCCTTTTTTTAAAGTTGGCAATAATTCTAAAAATTCAAAAAGCACATCGCCCTGTGGTCTAATAATATGGGTGGAATCTATAAATAGTATATCGTTAGATTCTAATTTGTTGAAAAACGATTTATCTATACATTCAACTTTTTTTCTGATTAATTCTACTCCTATTTTTTCAAGCCATGGCTGCTCGAATGGCTCTATACAAATATGATGACAAGTATAATTTGAATCATCATGCTTGTTATTAGCAATTGCATTTCTTGCCATTAATGTTGAATTTCCACTTCCTATTTCAATGATGCGCTTAGGTTTAAAATGTCTAATAATATTGAATAAGTATTCTGCATCTCCTGCTTCGTATGAGCCATTATTGTAATAATATTCATTATTATTATTATTATTATTATTTTCGATTGGGAATGATAGAAGCTCGTCATTGTAATGAAATTTATCTAATAATGAAAGTTGTTCTTCTGTATTGAAATCTATTCCTATTAATTCCCTATTCTCGCTTAATGATTTAGTTAAGTGCTTTTTAGGATTTATCATTGGCTGATAATAATGATCTATAATAGGTAAAATACCGATTTTCATAAAAATTTTGTCTTCAATTTTACCTGCTCTTGGTCTTACAAACTTTAGCCATATTGAAGAAATATAAGTAATTGGGGTTCCAATTAATAGGATGAGTTTAATTATAATTCGTTTCATGTGGTTGATTATATTAATAATTATTCAATGACTTTTAGTATTTTAAGTATCTTATAAACTTTTAGGGCACTGTCAGGAATGATTTTACTTATTTCGTATACGTTATTAATTTTCTTGTTTAATAGTTATTTTTAAAATTCACATGCAGTTAACCAAATAAATACATAGTAACTTCGGATTTTTCTCGTTGATAATTTATTTACTTATTCCCAGTCGTCGGTTAACACAGTACTTGCCGGAACTCCATTAGCAATTAACGTCGGTGCTTGGTCATGGGGTCGGCAATGGAGCGAGGTACACTGCCCAATGCTGCCTGGTGCAGTACATAATCGCAGTCTTCCACTGCTTTTTGACAATCGTTGTAGTTTCGGATGTCGCCTTCGATTAAGGTAAAATTTGGATGTTGTAAAGCTTGTTCCAGGTTTTCGCGTTTGCCGGTGGCGAAGTTGTCGAGGCAAATAACTTTGTTGTTTTGCTCCAGGAGCCGATCCACGAGGTTGGAGCCTATAAAGCCGGCTCCTCCTGTAATTAGTACTTTGGCATTTTGTATTGTTTTGTTTTTCATATTCTATGTGCTGAAAGTTATGGGGCTGCTTGGTCGCTGAGTCTTGCTATTTAAATATCTGAATCAGTTGGTGTATTTCAGGTTGTCTTATACCGATTAGCCAACAAAATGTCGCATATTTTAGCTCAGTACAATTGTCTATTTTATTTGTCTTCGCTGATTTTCAATTCACTACGCTCAATCTGCTACTTTGTTGGTCTATCGGCATTAACCATTGTAATCTTCAAAATTTGCTCCCGATTAATTCGGGACAAGTTATGCGGCATTTTGAAGAACAGTTGGTATTAGTTCCCTTCAACTCTGCTCAGGGTTACAGTTTATAGTTACAATCCAATTTCCTTTTTTATTTCTCACTCTTCCAAATGAGCAATGTAGGTTTTTCTTTAAAAAAGTATTTCATCTTTTCGTCTGTCATGACGTCGTGGTAAAAACATCGCTCGCGGTAGTCAGCGGTTGGTTCGTCAAATTGATGCGCATGTTCTAATCCGGTGGCGGCGTGTTCGTCGCGCGGG
>JBBQMQ010000468.1:0-3685 GCA_038329115.1 Bacteroidales bacterium | reverse complement strand
ATCCATTCTGAATCGAGGAATAAAACTGATACTACTGGGATTTATTTTCAACCGCCTTTTAGCTTTTGATTTCCAAACAATGCGCTATGCAAGTGTTTTGGGAAGAATTGGTATAGCGTGGATGCTGGCAGCAACAATTTACACACTGGGTGGTAAAAATTGGGCTATCGGCAGTTCTGTTATTATTCTAATTGGTTATTATCTTTTATGTGCTTTTGTTACGAGTCCTACTTCTCCTCTCGAACCTTCCCCTTTTTCTATTGAAGGTTCAATTGTCACCTGGTTTGATGTTCATTATCTTCCAGGTCGTTGCCTTGAAGGGACTTATGATCCATTGGGTTTATTAAGTACTTTCCCTGCAATAGTAACTGCACTATTTGGGATGCTAACAGGTAATTTTCTGAAAAACAATTTATTACCTGAGAATAGAAAAGTGGTTTGGATGTTTGTTTTTGCAGCTTGTCTAGTAATAGTCGGATTGGTTTGGAATAGCTTTTTCCCTATAAATAAAAAACTGTGGACAAGTTCTTATGTTTGTTTTGCAGGAGGTTTAAGTCTCTTTTTACTAACATTCTTCTACTGGATTATTGATGTTTTGAAATTCAAAAAATGGTCATTCTTTTTTATAGTTATCGGTCTGAATTCCATAACTATATACATGGCTCAAAAAATAATTGATTTTTCGTATATCGTTAAATTTCTTGGTGGCGGAACAGTATCTCTTTTCCCAGATTCACTACAACCTCTCATCCATGCTACTGTTTATGTACTTGTTGTATGGATTTTCCTCTACTTTTTGTATCGAAAAAATATCTTCCTGAAAGTTTAATTTCACTATACGTTTTGATTTTTTTATAATAGAGGGAACGTCTGATAAATCTGATATTCCTTCTATTTTCTTGATATATAAATTTTTCAATCGCTTGTTAAAGTATAAGTCTATCTGAGGAATTCAATTTTTACCAAGTTCGAGACCTTAGAAAAGTTGAAGAAGAAATTGAAAGAAAAATCAACTCAATCGAAAAAATGCAAAAAATAGTTTGTAGATTTGTCATCTCGTCAATAAAAAAATATGCTGTTCGAAAAAAATGAGATTAATATCCTATAATTTACTTGTTTGGTCACTGGCTTTGTTTCTGGTGGGTTGTAGCACAACACGCCAAATTGATAAAAAGCAAAGCAACGAGGTTTACAAGACATTAGGTTTGCAAAAAGAGCGAAAAGATAATTTAGTATTATATATAGAAGCTGCATCGTGGTTGAATGTGCCACATCGGGGTGGTGGGCTGTCGAAAAAAGGTGTCGATTGTTCAGGCTTGATTCACGAGTTGTATAAAAATGTGTACGGTAAAAACATTGGACGAAATTCATTAGATATTCTGAAGAAAAATTGTAACAGAATTGGCAAAAGTCGACTAAAGGAAGGTGATTTGGTATTCTTTAACAGCGGCAGTGGGTCTAAGACAATAGCGAAGATCAATCATGTAGGCATTTACCTCAAAGATCATAAATTTTTACATGCTTCCACATCACGTGGAGTTATTGTCAGCGACTTAGAAGAAGATTTTTATCGGAATGCGTGGGTTTGCGGAGGACGAGTGAAGAATTGAGTTTATTGTTAACTGGAATAATTTGAAATAATGAAAGACAGAATTGATTTGCCCACTGCAACGTGGAAAGAAGTAAAAGACAATCACTATGATGTGGCCATTTTACCATGGGGTGCCACCGAACCTCATAATCTGCATCTGCCATACGCTACGGATACTATTTTGTCACATGCAATTGCCTGTCGTGCGGCTGAAAAGGCGGCTTTACAGGAAGTGCAATGCATGGTATTGCCTGCAGTTCCGTTTGGTTCACAAAACCCGGGACAAACTGATTTGTTGTTTTGTCTGCATGCCCGTTATGATACGCAACGAGCTATCCTGACCGATGTGGTCACATCGTTGAACAGACAAGGAATAAAAAAGCTGGTAATTGTTAACGGACACGGAGGAAACAACTTCAAAAATATGATTCGCGATTTGGCACAGGTGCTGCCAGATTTCATGATTGCAGTAACTGATTGGTACACGGTGGAGAAAGCCACTGCTTATTTTGATATTGTGGGTGATCATGCCGACGAACTGGAAACATCCGTGATGCTGCATTTTCATCCCGAATGGGTTTTATCGTTGGAGGATGCAGGAAATGGTGAAAGCAAATCATTTACAATTCCTGCGTTGAATGATAAAACAGCCTGGATACCACGTCACTGGAACAAAGTGACGGCTGATACCGGAATAGGAAATCCAAAAGCCGCGACCGCCGAAAAAGGGAAACGTTTTGCGGAAGCCGTAACGGATAAAATAGCCAATTTTTTGGTTGATCTGGCAAAAACCGGAGAATCAGATTTCTATAAATAAACAGAAAACTTGCCTTCCGTGGTGTCAACCAAGAAGCTTTACCAGAAATTGTTTGCCCTGATAGCCAATAAAAGCACAGGACTTTGGACTGCTGAGATGTATCAGAATTCTCTGTAAAATTAAATGAGGATAGAAGAACAACTTATACCGATTGCAGAAATAATTCAGTCCAATGTCGACTTCGTCTAATTGTACTGGTTATTTCTATGCATCGGCATTATACCAAAGTTGACTTTGGTATTAAATGTAAATTCATTTGGTATTATAATATGACCTTACAAACCAATAATCCGCTTCACTTTCTTTTTATTGTATCAGATTATGAGAACTCCTTGTTCTTTACAAATCTCCAACGCCATTTCCCGTAATTTGAATTTTTGAATCTTTCCGCTTCCTGTCAACGGATATTCAGGAACAAAAAACACATATCTAGGAATTTTATATCGGGCAATTTTATCTTTACAGAAATCACGGACATCTTCGGGATTAATATCAAAATTGTCGTGAGGAATTACAAACACACCAACATCTTCGCCATATTTTGGTGAAGTGATAGCAACAACCTGCGCATCTTTTACACCTGGCATATGATAAAGAAATTCTTCAATTTCGCGTGGTGAAATATTTTCGCCACCACGAATAATCATATCTTTTATCCGTCCTGTAATCCGGTAATTCCCGTCCGGATCTTTTACTCCCAAATCGCCCGAATGTAAATATCCGTTCTTATCAATAACCTCTGATGTTGCTTCCGGATTTTTATAATATCCTTTCATCACGTTATATCCACGGCAACACATTTCTCCCTGAACGCCATCGGGACAAATATCGCCTGTTTCGGGATGGATAACCGCAACTTCTGTGAATTCATAATCGCTACCAACTGTTGTGCAGCGGGTTTCAAACGAATCTTCTACTCGGGTTTGTGTCATTCCGGGAGAAGTTTCTGTTAAACCGTACACGCTGGTTATGGTCATAAACATTTTTTCGTTTACCTTACGCATCAGTTCAATAGGACACAAAGCACCGGCCATAATTCCTGTTCGTAATGAACTCATATCAAATAAATCAAACATTGGATGATGTAACTCGGCAATAAACATGGTTGGAACACCGTAAACCGCTGTGCAACGTTCTTTGTGAATGGAAGCCAAGGTGATAAGTGGATCGAATTTTTCAACCATCACCTGTGTGCAACCGTGAGTCAGGCAATTAATAGTAGCCAAAACGACTCCGAAGCAATGAAATAACGGAACGCAGACACATAATTTATCCTG
>JBBQMQ010000467.1:0-3688 GCA_038329115.1 Bacteroidales bacterium | reverse complement strand
TTAAATTTCGACAAGTCGAAATGATTTTCAATCGCTTATTATCTTATCAGTCATGCTTGCATGACTTAAATCTTTTTTTTATCCGTTCTGATGTCATCCGTCAAATCCGCTTAATCCGTTAAATCCGCGTTCTATTCTTTTGAAAAAATACGTTGAAATTCATTTCATTAGTTCTATGTAAGCGAAATCATACAACTTAAAGTATTAATTACTCAATACTCTGTGTGTAAGCTCAATGTAATTGAATTAAATACGTTAATTGCGGATAATCATAAAAATCAAATAAGCTATTTTCAGTACATGACAAAAAACATTGAACGCCCCTCGGCTCCAGTCAAGTCGGCATTTTCGCTTTGCGTGCTGAAATTTTTGTCATATACTGAGAAATCTGATTCCTATTTTTTGAAGAACGTCACCGTTTCATTTTCAATGGCGTCATTGTACAAATCGGTTTCGAACTTGGTCATAAAATCGGCTTTGTGTTTGTTTTGGAGAATGTTGGAGATTCTGTCCTGCGCCATTTCGAACGGCTCAACCTGTCCGGTGGTGCGGAATGATTCGATACGCAGAAAATAATGCTGCAAACTGTCCGAGGTTTCCACAAAACGGTTGGCAGCTACAAAACCGGCAGGATCCTTCACCTGTAGTGGAATTTTCTTTAATATTTCGGTAAACGACATCCATTTATCGCCAAAATAATCGTAGCTATTGGCATTTCGCAAACTGTATTTTTCAATATTTTCGAGCGACTTGGTGTTGCCCGATTGTACCCAGCTGCGCACGCTTCCCATGTTTGGTGCTTTCTGCGGAATAATCAGCAGAAATCCTTTAATCACGTTCTCAGTTAAGATAAGTTGTTGGCTGTATTCGTCGTAGAAAGCTTTCAGTTCATCGTCAGTTGGTTCATTGGGAAGCCGCTGTTCAATCATTTTTTGTTGGTATTGATGAATCGTGAGCGACTTACGGTAACTCTCAACCAGCATATCAATTTCCTTCTGATTGGTAATATTTCGTTTTGCATTTTCATACATCAGCACATCAGTTACCCATTTACGTATATAGTTCTGAGCTATTTCGGTGCTGTCTTTCTTGTTTACATTGGGTGGAATTACCTGTTGAACATCTTCCATATACAAAAACTTCCCTTCTACTTCGAGCAATGGTCTGCGGGCAACTTCCGGAGCTTTTTTTACACATGAGGCAAATATGACTAAAGTCAGAACCAGAACCGGTAAAAGTGTAGATTTAGTCATTGTTAGTTTCTTTGAATTTATATAAATGAAAACGCGAAAATAAAAGCTAACTGAATAACTTTTATTTTCGCGTTAATTATAGTTCTTAGTTTTTCTTAACCGATTTCAAAATGTCCTGATCGACTTTTACAGGATATTTGGCACGAATTGTTTTAATCCATTCTTTTTCTAAAAATTCCTGATAGTCGGCAGTTACCAATCCGCGAACATCGGTATAATCTTCAGGTTTGTTTTTTAGCATCTTGCCCACTACAAATACGTAAGGATAATCGGCACCGGGAATAAATTTATCTTTGGTTTTGAAAATCTGATTGTCAACAACCTTATTGTCTCCCTGAACATAAAGTCCCTTGTCGATTTTTACATGTTGAATGCTGTCATTCAGTCGAATGCGCAGGTATTTGTCGATGGAATCTGGATTTGATTTGCTTACAATTTGTTTGGCAGCCTTGAAAGTTTCTTTGTCTTTGCAATAAATTACACGTCCTTTGTAATGGTTTTTTTCCCATTTATAAACGTCTTTATGTGATTTAAAATAATTGCTGAGTCCGGCAGTATCTTTCGAAGCTTTGTCCCAAACTTCCTTGTTGCTTACTTCGAACAATAAAATGCCATCGTGATATTCTTGCATAAGGAAGCGGAAATCGTCATATTTCTTTTCCAGTTGTGTGTCTTCGTAAGCCAACAATTTAGAATCAGCAAAGGCATTGAGCTTTGCAGAAAGCACGTCAGCAGCATTTGTTTTTTCGCCGGTACTGGTTTTCTTTAAATAAACTGCAAAATCTGCTTGGGTGTATGTCTGGTCAGCAAAAGTAATGATTGGTTTTTTCAGTTTGGCAGCATCAACCAAAAACGCAGAATCACTTATTGTGCGTTTATCCGCAAGTTTAGATATTTCAAGCAAATTTGCAGGAATAGTTTGAAGTTTATAGTCTGCACGTAATTTCGTCAAGAATGATTGTTGTCCACGGTTCGCGCGTTCGTCGCGTTTCACTTTACGTTCAATTTCAGCTTTTGAATTTTCATAAGTATCTATGCCCTTTTTGTCGAGCAATTTAATAATATGCCAGCCATAAGCCGATAGAATCGGTTGTGAGATGTCACCAACATTTTTCAGTGCGAAAGCTGCAGTTTCGAATTCAGGAACCATACGGCCTGTTCCAAACCATGGTAATTCGCCATTTTTAGCAGCCGAACCTTTATCCATCGAATATGTTTTTGCTAAAGTTCCAAAATCATCACCGGCTTTAATACGTGTATAAATAGAATCGATTGTAACTTTGGCGGCTTTATTTGTAGCTGAATCACCCTGTGCAGTGAAACGCATGATATGTGCAACCAATATTTCTCCCAGCGAATTACGACGGCCGAGAACTTTAATTAAATGGTAACCAAAAGCGGTGCGAACCGGTTTTGAAATTGTTCCAACCGGAGTGTTATAGGCCATCGTTTCGAAAGGATAAACGGTACGAAATGCCGAAATCCAGCCGATGTGTCCTAAGTTTTGTGTAGCTGATTGATCCTGAGAAACTTCTTTGGCAACTTTACCGAAATCCTCTTTTGTTACACGTTTAGCAATCTGATTAATTTCGTTCCAGGCTTTCAGCGTATCAGCCGGTGTGGCTGTTTCCGGAACCCGAATCAAAATATGACTAACTTCCACGTCTTCTTTCATTCTATCATAAGCTTCCTGCAAAAGTTGATCATCCACTTTTTGGTCAGTCAGGTAAGGTTTTGTCAATTGCGTACGATAGCCGGAAAGTTCATTAACAAACGATGCAGTTGTATCAATTCCCTGCGATTTGGCTTCTTCAACCTTTAGTTTGAAATTGATAAATAAATCTACATATTCGTCCAATGTCTTCTTATCCAACGAATTGTTCGAATTGTTTTTGTTATAAATGTATTCAAATTCCGATTTCAAAACGGGTTTCCCGTGTATGGTCATAAGAACTGGATCGTTGGCCTGAGCAAATAAACCCGTAGCCAGCGAGAGAAAAGCTAATAACGTTAATACTGGTGATTTCATAAATATTTAAAATGATTAATTCAATGATTTTTATACAATGAATAATGGTTAATTAACTCTGATAAGTGAACAGGAAACTTAAACGAATATTTTTGATTTATGTTGTGTTATTCTTAATAAAATCCTTTACAAAGTTACATTCTTCCCGTTGTAATAAAACAAATTATCAACTAATTTTTAAGTTATTAATTATTCGTTTTCAATTATTAATAATTCAGTTATTCTCCACGACTGTAATTTGGAGCTTCACTGGTTATGGAAACATCATGCGGATGGCTTTCGGCAACTCCTGCATTGGTAATTCTGGTAAATTTAGCCAAATGTAATTCATCAATAGTGTGAGACCCGCAGTAACCCATTCCGGCGCGTAAACCACCTATCATTTGATAAACTACTTCGTACAACG
>JBBQMQ010000466.1:0-3697 GCA_038329115.1 Bacteroidales bacterium | reverse complement strand
AGAAGGAGCAAACGATTCATCCAACACGGTATAAAAATCGGCATTGATTTGCAATACATGATCTTTTACCGTTCCGTTGCCTGCACCTTTCAGATTGAAATATGAGTGATTGGTCAAACCGATAATGGTTGGTTTGTCGGTTGTTGCTTCGTAGTGAATCTTGATTTCATTCTCGTCCGACAAAAAGTAGGAAGCGGTGATATTAAGATTTCCCGGATATCCTTCTTCCCCATCGCATGAATGGAGTTCTAACACAAGTTCGTGTTGTGAAACTGATTTCACTGTCCACACTTTTTCGTTGTAACCGTGAATTCCACCGTGCAATGAGTTAGTCCCGTTATTTATCGGGAGGTTGTATTCTTCACCGTCGATTGTAAACTTACCGTCTTTAATACGATTGGCAAAACGTCCGCAAATAGCACCGTAGTAAATCTCCTTTTCAATAACTTCTTCAAGTGTATCGAAAGCAAACACCACATCATCGAATTTGCCAGTTTTGTCAGGCACCATCAAGCGCAAAATCTTCGCACCATAATTGGTAATATCCACCGACATACCGTTATTATTGAACAACGTGTAAAGCGACACCGGCTTACCGTTCAGTTCCATTTCTAAGTCTTTTACTGTTTTCATATGACCCCTATGAGACCCCTAGCCCCTAAAGGGGAACTAAATTAGTTTCGTCTCGGAGAACTAATTTAATTGGCCGTTTTTTTAACTAATAATTCTATTTATTTTAATCCTGACTATTTAAAAATCATAAAGACGAACTTGCATAATTCCCCTTTAGGGGTTAAGGGTTCTCTTAATTGATTTTACAAGCTCCATCACCAATTTCGGCAATGTAAAATTCTGGTTTGATACCGATTTTAGCTTCGTAAGTAGCACCCACTTCTTTGATAAAAGTATCAATCGCTTCGTCTTTTACCAAGGATACGGTGCAACCACCAAAACCACCACCAGTCATACGTGAACCAATAACGCCATCAATTTTCCATGCTTCGGCAGCCATAGTATCCAATTCAGGACCAGTCACTTCGTAGTCGTCGCGTAACGAAACGTGCGAAGCGTTCATCAATTGTCCGAATAAAGTCAAGTCACCTGCTTTCAATGCTTTTACGGCATCCGAAGTACGTTGAACTTCACCAACTACGTGGCGGGCGCGTTTGCGGGCAACCGGATCAGTAATGGCAGATTCGATGGATTGAAATTCAGCTTCGGTCAGTTCAGCCAAATATTTCAACGGACGAACGGTATTTAATTGTTTTACAGCCAATTGACATTCAGCAACACGTTGATTGTAAGCACCAGAATCTAATTTGTGTGGGCTGTGAGTATTTGAGATAAGAATTTTTACGCCTTCTAATTTTACCGGAACCAATTCGAATTCTAATGTATCGCAATTCAGGTGAATAGCGTGGTCTTTAGCACCATTTGCCGAAGCGAACTGATCCATGATTCCACAATTTACCAACGCAAATTCGTGTTCCGATTTCTGACCGATTTGAGCCAACACGGTGCGGTTGAAACCGGTTTCCAATTGGTCGTTGAATGCAAAAGCTGTAACCACTTCCAATGCAGCCGACGAAGAAAGACCTGCACCATTTGGTACATTTCCCCAAATAAGCAAGTCGTAACCTTGAGTAATGGCAATACCGCGTTTTACAAACTGAGCAATAACTCCCAGCGGATAGTTTACCCAACTTTTATCAAGCGGAGTGGTCAGTTGGTCGAAACCAAGAGAGATAATTTCAGGTTGGTTCAACGATTTGAAGTTCATCACTTTTTTGTCGTTTTTAGCCAGCAACAAATACGTTCCGAAACTCAATGCACATGGAAATACCGAACCACCGTTGTAGTCGGTATGTTCGCCGATAAGATTTACCCGACCCGGAGAGAAATACACTGCATCAGCGACTTGGCCGTATGCAGCCTCAAAAGCTTCTTTTAATTCTTGAACTGTCATGTTGTATTATTTTGAATGTTTGAATTTTGTTGCAAAATAACACAAATTTGAATTAAACATCTAATAGTAATCACTGTTTTATAACATATTTATATAATTTGGCTAAAACTGAGATAAATTTGATATTAAAAGTTTTGAAGGAAATCCGACAAGTTCACGTCCCGGTCTAATTCCATCTTTTTGCGAAGCCTGTATCTGCTCATTTCCACACTTCGGAATGACATGTTTAAAAGGGGTGCAATATCTTTTGAACTTAAATCCATTTTCAAATAGGCGCAAAGCTTTTTATCGCTGATTGTCAGATTCGGGAATCGTTCACTGAGTCTCATTAAATAGTTTTCGTATACCATATCAAAATTTTCTGCAAACTTTTTCCAGTTATTATCATGTTGAATGTTTTGCTGAATCTCATCTTGCATTTTCGTAATTTTTTTCAATATAGTTCTTTGTTCCGAATTTTCAGTTATTTCATTCGCCAACTTATTTAAGTTCTGAGAGATTTCCAGCAAAACTTCGTTCTTTCTTATTAAGTTCATCGTTGAACTCGCCAGCTCCTGGGATTTATGGCGTAAATCATATTGCAGCCGTTGATTCTTTAATTCAACGATTTCTTTCCTTTTTTCTTTGGCATCAGCTTCAAATCGTTTTCCCTGTTCCTCGAGTTCCAGTTCTTTTTGAGCCTCCATTTCACGGGCTCCTTTTTCAGATTTGATTTTGATGTAATTTAGAAGTTGAATGATTAAAAACACAAACAGCAAAAAGTAAACGAGATATGCAACCTTACTTTCGTACCAAGGTGGTAGTATTGTAAATTCAAATGATGTTTCAACAGGTTTAATTTCTAACAGGCTTTTAGCTCTTACTCTAAAAATGTAAGTACCTTTTCGTAATTTAGTATATTCCTTTGTGTTTGACAATGAATACGATGACCATTTGGTGTCAACGTTTTCGAGCATATAGCTATACGTTACAGATGCTTCATTTCTAAACTCTGACGCAACATATTCAAATCGCAATGAATTGTGAGCGTAATTAAATTTAGGCATATTTGCTTTATCCTGATATGGCTGATATCCTATAACAATGGAATCGTTTTCATTTGTCAGATAAACATTTCGTACGGAAACTTTAAACCTGCTTTTATCTTTATTTATTTTAGAGACATCAATCCATGAAAATCCATCTTCGGTACTTGCAATAATGTTTGAGTCGTTTACAAAATCAAAATTTTCAAAACCGCTGATAAGTTTATTTTTAAGTGTTGAGAACGATAGTGTGTCTACTTTATATTTTTTGTCATTCTGAATAAATGCTACACCAACATAATAAAAAGATGTGCTCCAAATGTCTCCTTTCGGAGATTCAGCCAATCGCATCGTATGTCCCTGATATCCGAAAATATTTTCAAGTTTTAGCGATTTTTCAACGCGATTTGAACGACCATTATAGGTATAAAATCCATTTTGAGTTGAAAAAAACAATTTATTTTTCAACAAATACAAGTTGTTATCCCGATCTGATGGGAAACCTTTCGAGGTGCCAAATAATTCTACCTTCGTAAATTCTGTTAAACTATCATTAATCTTTAATTTAGAAACGCCTTTAATCCAATGACTAAACCAAATATAACCATCTTCATCCTCTTCAAACATTCCACCGGTATCATTAAAGCCCTTGATGAAATTTGAGAATTTCCATTGTCCATTTATCTTCTTCAAAATAAAAAATCCC
>JBBQMQ010000465.1:0-3714 GCA_038329115.1 Bacteroidales bacterium | reverse complement strand
GCATTCGTGCATTGGCACGATTTATCACATGATAAGTTAGATCAGCAACATCAACTCTTTTTATTCTTGGCATGATTAAATTATATCATTATTACAATTTAAAGTAAAAGGCTCCTGACCCCGTTTTCCTCTACATATCCTAACAAGGTAAAAGTTTTCCCCTTCCATTGATTACTGTTTATTGTTTTTAAAACTTGTTTTGTATCTGGTATTAACTCAGCAAAGCCATTTTTTATTTTTTTATCAGAACTGTGGTTTATCAAATTTTCCCTAGAAAGCTTCTCTGTTTCATGATGATTTGATAAATTTATATTTCCGATAAATTCATCTTCAATTTTTTTAATTTCATTTTCTAAATCAGATTCATTTATATCAAATAGTATATGTAAGTTGATTTTGCTAAATTTATTTTCTGTTGCACTGGCAAAAGTATCAATTCTAAATTCTAAGACAGGAAAAATTTTGTCTATATTTTCAAGTCTTCCATTTTTTTTGAATTTCATTACTTCTTTGTATCCGTCTATGAAGTAGTAGTCATTTATTCCAATTACTTTAATATCGCTCGGTAAGTTTTCTAAAGACAAAATAAACTTCTCCCAAATTTTAGGTGTATCACCACCATACTTTTGAATTATTGATTTTGGAGTATGAATATGCAAATCCCATTTTCTCCATTCAGAGCCTCGGTTGTATTGTTTGTCGTCAGTCATAATTATTTACTAAAATTAGCCACCAACTCCGCAAAGCTTTTTGGTGTGTATTTATCCCAATGCTCTTGTTTTACATAAAGCATTTTATACTCAATCTTTTTTTGTCTTTCAGTTGCGTCTTTGCACCACTGCTCCAATCTTTTTATTTTTTCTATATCGTCCAAATCTTCACGCCCTTTTGTTTCTATAATATAAATCGTTTTGTTATCTGTCTTAACGAAAAAATCAGGATAGTAACTTGAAATTGCTCCGCTTGCATTTTTGTAATCAATTTTGAAATGAATTTCAAAATAGTTTTTGGCGAAAGAAAGCACATCATCAGCACTTTCCAAAAAATCAGCAAACTCTAATTCAAAATCACTATCGCCAACAATTTTATTGAAAACACTCTTTTTTGGTAATAAATATTTTTTATCGGTAACAACAAAAGGTCTAGCGCTACTAACTTTTATATAATTTTTGATTTCAGTATCACCAACATCTTGTACGGTCAAATCATTTATCTCCTTTTTGAATGTTTCTACAATAGTTTTTACCGCTTCCAATTCTGATAGATTTTGTAAAATATTTGTATCATCAAGATCAACTTTTTCAATAAACAAATCATCTCTTATAAATTCCTTAACTTTCCCAAAAAGTATGTCGTAACACCCGAAAAGGCGTAACTCCCTCATTATCCTTTGCACAAACCAACCAATAACATTTTGATGAGTTGGAATAATTTTTGTTTCTAACATTGTTCTATGGTGTTCTTTGTCTTCCACAATCTCTTTAAAAACAATCTCTTTTTTCTCTTCTTCTGAAAATTGTTTTATTTCAATTTTGTTGTTTTTAAATTCAGCAACATTTAGTAAATCAAGATTTTTGTATTCTCTTTGTATTCTGGGAGTCAAAATCGGTAATTCAATGTCTAAATTTTCAATATCTTTTTTAACATTCTGATTATCAACTTCAATAACAGTCGGGGTAATAGGAGAGCCAGAACGATCCATTTTTCTTTTTTCCAATTCGACACCTTCTGCTTTAATAGATTCTACAAACTCCATGAAAGCAGGTGTCCCGATAACGCTCACATATTCTTCAACATCTTGCCCAAAAAACATTCGGCGAAGTCCTCGCCCTAATGTTTGTTCGGGTAATACTTTGGAATCTGAACTATACGGTCGCAAGCCGACAATCGTTGTTACATTTTTTACATCCCAACCCTCTTTCAACATAAGAACGGATACAATAACTTTGTATGGGCTTTCTGAACTATCAATTTCGTTTGCTTTTTTTCGCAACTCTTGCAATTCTTTTTCTTTTTTACCAGTAGTTGTTTCCGATATTTCACCGCTTCTATTTGTATGAATAGTCAAAACTGCTCCTTTTAGTTGAGGGTAACTTTTCTCTAAAAACTCCGCCACATCATCGCAATTTTTTGTGTCGTCTGTCATTATAAAAAGAATTGACTTTTTGCCAGTCGGTTCAAGTTCTCTATATGTCTTTTCCCATTCCTCAACTCCAAGTCTGATAAAATCTTCATACTTTTCAGCAAAAAGCGAGCTTTGTTTTTCTTGTAATTTCCCTCTACTTGCTTCATCTGGCACAACTGGATTTTTTACAACCCCTTGGTGTATTGCTTCAACCAAAGGATAGTCAGAAACAGTCTGCACAAAAATCTCGCCACGGTTATTTTTTGGCGTAGCGGTAACATCTATCTGTAAAGCCAGTTTTTTACCTTTTTGCAATAATTTATTATGTATATCTTCAATAGAAGCAAACCACGCCATTTTTGGATCGTGTATGTGATGTGCTTCGTCATTGATAATCATTAGTTCATCAACATCACGCACTATTTCTCCCAAATCAACTTTTGAATCATTAGTTTTTCCAACAACTTTACTCCCCATAAAATAATCAGAAGTATCTTCGTCCTCAAAACTTGCCTCATTTATATCTCCCCCATAAACTCTATGAATATTTGTCAGGAAAATATTTCCTGATTTTGAAATTGTTCCAACATCATCTTGCAAATGCAGTTTAATTTGAAAATCGTCTTCCCAGTTTTGCCCCTCATATCCATTATCTGGCAAAATAGGATCTTCATGAAATATTTTTAAGTTCTCAAAATCAGCCTTGATGCGATCCAAAACAATAATGTTCGGGGTAATAAGCAAAAAGTTTTTTGAAAGTTCTGAATCTTCTTCATAAAGTTTATGGAAATATGACCAAGCCAAAAGCAGGCTCATCACTTTTGTTTTTCCACTTCCTGTCGCCATTTTTATAACAAAACGCAACCAGTCTTCAGTAAACATGTTTGGACTTACTCTGCCTAATTTATCAAATTTGATTAAATCGTATTTGCTTGTTGCCTTATCAACATCATAAATCCAAATGATTGTTTCCACCGCTTCACGTTGTGCAAAATAATACTGGAAAGCAATACTTGTTCCGTCACTTCCAAAAATAGTATGTGGTTCTTTAAACCACCAATTCAACAATGCTTTTGATGTTTCGCTTGCACTTTCATAATTGTTTTCTCGCCATTTTGCTACTTGCTCACGCAATTCAGGCACAAAAGGAGGGAGGAGTTTCTCGTAACCCTCTTTTCTCAAATCTTCCTCGGCAGGAAACCACCTAATCGCAGGATCAAGTATTTGGAATTTATCTTTTGGAAAGTTTTTGTGTAATGCCATAATTATTTTTTGTTAGAAGAAAGTTTTTTAATTCGTCTTTCAAAATCAGAATCAATCTTTTGTGTTTTATTAAATTTGTCATATTCAGCAAAGGCTTTTTCCTCAGCTTTTTTATGAGAAATCCTACCTTTCCCATCCAAAATATCATATTTATTAAATTGCAAAAACTCATTTATAGATTCTGCCAATGTTCCCATTGTAAAAGTCGTGCGAGTTTCAATCATTCTTTCAATATAATCAAAATAACTTGAGACGGTTCTTTCTAATTTTTTTATCTCTGCTTCTTCTAAATAATTTTTTGCAACGACAGTATCTGATTTCAACAC
>JBBQMQ010000464.1:0-3728 GCA_038329115.1 Bacteroidales bacterium | reverse complement strand
TTGGTTGGTCTGTACTGTCTGAGTTTTTTGTTTATGCCATTTTTTCGCTTGTTCCCATGGCATTACCCCTTGCCATTTTGCTGGCCTCAATTATGACTTTCGGAAATTTGGGTGAAAATTTCGAACTTACCGCAATGAAAGCTGCAGGAATTTCATTATTCCGAATCATTCGTCCTTTAGTTTTATTTATTTCAATTGTGTGTGTAGGAGCATTCTATTTCTCAAACTATGTGTTCCCTGTAGCTCAAACAAAATTATGGACTCTTATTTTCTCTCTGCGACAAAAATCGCCTGAATTTGATATTCCTGTCGGCGAATTTTATTCAGGAATAAATGGTGTAAATCTATATGTTCGCGCTAAAGAAAAAAGGCTGTTGAAGGATTTAATGATTTATGATTTTTCTGGTGGATTCGATAACTCGACAGTTATGGTGGCAGATTCCGGGCGGGTTCAGTTTACCGCCGACAACAAATATCTTCTGTTAACGTTGTATGATGGTGAGAGTTTCGAAAACTTAAAAAAACAACGAATAAGTAGTTCACCATCGAGCATACCGTATAGAAGAGAAACGTTTAAATTAAAGGAGATTTTATTGGATTTTGATACACAGCTTAATCGTTTTGATGAATCAATGCTTAAAGATCAGCATGTGAGTAAAAATGTAAAACAACTCACTCAATCAATTGATTCTGTGGGTAAAATAGCTAATGCAACACGAATTCAGCAATCAAAAGAAATGATTCAGCAGCATTATTTGTCACGTGAAGAAGGATTTGGCAGAAAACTACTAAATGACAGCCTGAACGTTGATAAACAAAAATACAACGCTGATTCACTATTTTTATCATTAAATCAGGATGCAATGGTACGAGCCTCAAGCAAAGCTTTAGATCGTTCAAAATCGATGAAAGATGTGATTAATTATAATAAAATGATGATTGACGAACCAACAAACTATGTATTACGTCATGAAATAGAACGGCATCGTAAATTTACATTATCATTTGCCTGTTTGATTTTCTTCTTTATCGGAGCTCCATTGGGAGCAATTATCAGAAAAGGAGGATTGGGAGCGCCGATTGTTATATCTGTTATATTGTTTATTTTTTATTACATTATAGACAATACAGGTTATAAAATGGCACGAGAAGGCCTATGGACAGCCTATGAAGGCATGTGGTTGAGTTCAGCTGTTTTATTGCCAATAGGGGTTTTCCTTACTTATAAAGCTGTTGTTGATGCTACTTTGTTTAACACAGATCAATATTTGAAAATATGGAATATTTTCAAAACTAAATTATACACATTATTAAAGCTATCAACCGAGACTAAAATCGGATCAAAACTATCATAAAATAAAAATATGAAATCAATTTTAGACACAATTGAAGATGCATTAACTGACATAAAAAACGGCAAATTTGTGATTGTTGTTGATGATGAAGATCGCGAAAACGAAGGAGACTTTATTTGTGCGGCCGAGAAAATTACGCCCGAAATGGTAAACTTCATGATTACACACGGTCGTGGAGTGGTTTGTGCGCCTCTAACGGAAGAACGATGTGACGAACTGGATCTTGAAATGCAAGTTGATAAAAATACATCCATTCACTCTACCCCGTTTACCGTAAGTGTTGATAAACTTGAAGGATGCACTACAGGTGTTTCTGCGGCCGACCGTGCTGCCACTTTTCAGGCTTTAGCCGACCCGAATTCGAAACCTGATACGTTTGGTCGTCCAGGACATATTTTTCCATTGCGAGCACGCTCCAAAGGTGTTATTCGTCGGGCAGGACATACTGAAGCAGCGGTAGATCTGGCACGTTTAGCAGGTTTGTATCCGGCTGGTGCATTAATCGAAATTATGAACGAAGATGGTTCCATGGCCCGATTGAAGGATTTATTGAAAATTGCCAGGAAATTTGATTTGAGAATAATTTCGATTAAAGATTTAATTGCATACCGGTTAAAAAGCGAATCATTAGTAGAAAAAGGAGAAAAAGTAGAAATGCCCACTAAATATGGTCATTTTAAACTTATCCCATTTCGCCAGATTTCAAATGGTTTTGAACATATTGCTTTAATAAAAGGCGAATGGAAAGAAAACGAGCCGGTTTTGGTTCGGGTTCATTCATCGTGTATCACAGGCGATATTTTTGGTTCTATGCGTTGTGAATGTGGTGATCAACTTCACAGAGCAATGCAATTAATTGAAAAAGAAGGAAAAGGTGTGGTCGTTTATATGAATCAGGAAGGTCGTGGAATTGGATTAATGAATAAAATCAGAGCTTACAAATTACAGGAAGAAGGAATGGATACGGTTGAAGCCAATTTACATCTCGGATTTAATGCTGATGAACGTGATTATGGCGTTGGCGCTCAAATTCTACGTGAAATAGGAGTAACGAAAATTCGTTTAATGTCAAATAACCCGGTTAAACGTATTGGTTTAGAAGCTTATGGATTATCTATTGTTGAGAATGTACCCATTGAAATTGAACCGAATAAATACAATGCTTTTTATATGGAAACTAAAAAAGTAAGAATGGGTCATGATTTGAAATATATAAAAGGAAAAGAAGAGTAAAACAAATAGCAGTATGATTGCATTTATTACAGGAGCAACTTCCGGATTTGGGCGGGCAATAGCATCTCGATTGGCCGGATTGGGTTATAATCTGGTTATTACCGGTCGTAGGGAAGAGAGATTGAATGAACTGGCCAAACAACTACGTTTAGAATTTCCAATTGAAGTAATCCCGCTTTGTTTTGATGTTCAGGACAAAGATGCATGTTCCAAAACTTACTTATCATTGCCCGACAATTATAAAAACCATATTGACCTGTTGATAAATAATGCTGGTTTAGCAGCTGGTGCTTCTCCATTCGACGAAAGTGATTTGGCTGACTATGAACAAATGATTGACACAAACGTGAAAGGATTACTGTTTATAACCAAATTAATTGTTCCGGGCATGACTGCCTCAAAATCAGGTCATATTATCAACATTTCTTCCATAGCTGGTATTGAAGTATATCCGAATGGAAGCGTATATTGTGCTTCTAAATCTGCGGTAAATGCCATTACTAAAGGCTTACGTATTGATTTGGTGAAATATGGAATAAAAGTAAGTTCGGTATCACCGGGAATGGCTGAAACAGAATTTTCATTAGTTCGCTATCATGGCGACGAAGAAAAGGCAAAAGCTGTTTATGCAGGGCTTATTCCACTTAACGCTGAAGATATTGCAGATACAGTTGAGTTTATCGTCACTCGCCCGGCACATGTAAGTATCAACGACATTCAAATCAATCCTACACAACAAGCAAATACGTATATTGCTTACAGGAAGTAAATTAAACTCACGAATTGATAACAAATATTATTTTACGAGAAATAACATTATTTAAAAAAAATAACCTATTTTTGTATCTGCTATTTTAATAGCGTTAACGCAAGCTAACTGTTTTGTGTAATTCCAAACAAAAGTCATTAAATAAAATTGAAAATGAGCCCACTTGATTTAAACAAGGATCCTGAAATCGTATCAAACGAAACATCTGAAAACACTGAAATTAAAGAAGTTATTAAAATCGTCGAAGAAATTGTTACTGCCAAAGAAGCAATTGAAACTATTGAACCCATAACGACAGAAAATGACACGGAAACAGTGGTTGAAGCACAACCTGAAGTAACAAACACAACAACTCCGGATTATGCTGCAAG
>JBBQMQ010000463.1:0-3747 GCA_038329115.1 Bacteroidales bacterium | reverse complement strand
CTTTTTTTTGAAACTTTCAAAACTATATCATTTTTTGGTTGGGTGTCCTCTTTCTCAATATTTAAGTTTAAGATGTTTTCTTTGTTTATATAAGGGACTAATGCTTGTTCAATGCTTGTTTCGATATTAGTACGGTCATGGGTAGTAACTAGTTTAGCACTTGACTGCATATCGAACAGGTACACTAAGCTTCCTTTAAACGGGTTGAATGACGGCAAATATTGAATATAACCAAAAGTATGTAAGTCCTTTATACATTTATGATAGGTTGCTTTAGCAGATATTTTGCTGATACGCATAAGTTCCTGCCGTGATATGGAAACCGGATTTTGAAAACGTTCAGCATTCCAATACTGAAATATAGCCATGTAGAGACTAACATGTGTTGGATTGAGCCGATTATCTGTCGCAACACGTTGAAAAAATCCGCTGAGCTGAAGAATATAGTTCATCGTGTTTTCTTTTTGAGATTTTGCGATAACAACACATCAATATCGAAAGTATTGTAATAATTCGTTCCTCCAATCTTTGTAAAGGGTAATGTTCCGTTAATGCGCAAAGTCTGAAGTGTGCCGGACGAAATGTTGAGAAGCCGTCGTACTTCAACAGATTTGAGCCATTTTTTAGTTGTGGCTGTTTTTTGTTCTGTAACAATGGTTCGTATCTCCTCCAGAAGTTCGATTTTAAACTCCCGGAGGTCGTCAGTGGTGATAATTTGTGCTGGCATATCTTTTATTTGGTTTATTTGATACTTTATTATTTTTGGAAAAACCCTCTCAAGCGACCGACCTCGTCCGGTGAACCGAAAAATGGAGTGAAGTAGGCGTAGAAAACTTTTCTGTTTGAGTCCCGACGTATTTCGGCGGGGTGAGGTCTCTTGTTCCCCTTTAGGGGTTAGGGGCCGTTCATTCATTATATTCCAAAGCCCGTACTATCCAACCATACAAATACTTTTTATTGGTGGGTCGTTGTTTGATAATGTGTATATAATACTCCATCTTTACAACGGTAAAGGCTGTCTGAACATAACTAAAATCAATTGAGTTGAGTCTTTTGACTGTCTGTTCTCCGACTATTCCATCAGCTTTGGTACCAATTATAGATTGTATCAACCTGACGCTTGTTGTAATTCCGGCATTTACACTGAAGTCAAAAAGGGAATTTGCAATAGTTTGATTTGATATCAGATCGGCATTAAGAGAAGCCCAAAAATTAGTTCGGTAGAAAAGTTCTATCTCTTTTTGTAATCCGATATCCTTGTTAAGAATGCTTGGAAAACCTGACTTATTTTTGTACTTGTCAATTAAAGTCCAACCAGACCATAATTTATGAGAGTTGCGCGAAATTCCTTTGTAGGTTTCGCCTCCTGAATCATCGGGGTCGTTTATGTAATCCCCTTCATGAATGAGCATTTTTTGAAATGCAATGTTGAATTCTGCCATTTTGTTAGATTTTAAAACCATGAGTATCTCAATAACTATCAGTGATTTTTTAGGTAGTATTCGTTTTAGTATAAATCATTGTAGGCAAAAAATATGATTCTTCAACTATATATTCTGCTGTTTGTTTTAGTACTTTCAACTCATAAAACACTGTTTTTTGTGTATAGTTATATACTAAAATGCTATGTGGCGGAATAGATAATTCATTATTCATATATTCTATTACATAAATTATTTATATAATTGTATATTAGACACTATTAACTTTATTCTCTTTTACATATTGATAAATTATACTATATTTACCGCCACATATTAATTTAGTTATATTGTTTAATTAAAAAAATTAAAACATATGGAAATCTTAATAAAAGGCATTAAAGATAAAGATTTTGCAATTGATCAAAACGATAATTTAAGCGTAAAGTTATTGATGCTCTTTGAAGGTCATTGTACTATTGGAGTACACGAAGCAATTAAAAAGTATGGTTATACAGAACAGAGATACTATCAACTTTTAGAAAAATACAAGAAAGAAGGTGCTCAAGGATTAATTGACAAAAAGCCTGGTTCGGACAAAAAGCCGGTCAGAACCAAGGAGATTATAAACCAAATCATTAGGCATCGATTTTTAGATCCTTTTGTAAGTTCAGCTGTTTTGGCCCAAAAATTAACTCAGACAGGATATAAGGTTAGTACACGAAGCGTGGAAAGAACAATTACCGAGTTTGGATTAAAAAAAAACGCATGTTCTGAACCCAGAGAACGAGAAGAAACGAAAAGAAATAGAAATACAAACAAGTAAACGTGATAAAATAAAGGTTAAAGTAAACAACCTGAGTCTGGAACGTTACTTCAGGGAATCTATCTCAAAAAAAATCAGTGGTACATTAGTTGGTTTATGGTTTTTGGCTGCTGAACACCTGCGCTTGGGTAGTTGGGATTTGATTAAAGGGTTTACAGGATGTGGTGATTCAGATCTCGAACCACGCATAGCGATGCAGTTGGTTAATGAAGCAGCTTTGTGTAGCAACAGGGTAAGAAAGAGCAATTACATTACCCATCAAGGTTTTGAATTACTCAATGGACTGGGTTTTTTGGTAACTGACGAACAAGTGCATGATTTATTGGATAAACATACTGTAAATGATGCTGAATCATTGCAGGAAGCTTTAGCGGCTATAAGACATAACAATGGTCATTATCAAGGAGATTTGATTGCCATTGATCCTCACAGGATAGTTTCTACTACCCAAAGGATTATGCCAAAAAAGAAGAAACAGCCCGAGGAGCCTGCAAGAAAAGTGTTACAAACCTTCTTTGCTTTGGACACTCAAACCGGGCAACCCATAGGCTGTGGTATAGGATCACCTGGTGCAAATACCACCAAAGCAACAATCGAGTTGCTGAACATGGTAAAAATAGTAAACCAAAAAGCTCTAATTCTGGCGGATAAAGAACATTTTACCGAAGAGTTATTTCGGGAAATGAATCAAAATAGCGATTTTGAGTTCCTTGTTCCCGCAATTTCATCAGAAAAAATAAAGAAAATTGAAAGGTCTTTAACTTACGAAAGAAAGTGGGCGGGATTTGCAATAGCTGAAATAATGTTTAATTTTACGGGATGTGCCGAAAAATACAGGTTAATCTGTCAACGTGAGGGTGAGACCTTAAAGGATTATGTATATAAATCATTCTTAACACTGTCTGATAAGCCTGCTAGAGAATTACTTAGTGAGTGCTATCAGGAAAGATGGTCGATAGAAGAGTTCTTTAACTTTGATGGAGCAATGGGAATTGACAGAGCTTCTACATTTAATTTAAATATCCGATATGGCAAAATGTCTTTGGCTCTTTTAGCTCAAGCTGCAACGTATGAATTAAGAAAAAAATTGCCCAAGCCATACGACAGGTGGAATTCAACACATTTGGCAGATGCACTTTTTACGAAAATAGATGGAGATATAAGAGTTAAAGGCGATACTATTATAGTAACTTGCTATAATGCTCCAAATGAATTAAATTTAAAAAACAACTATCAGAATTTACCAACCAAGTTGATAGCAGAGGGAATTAACCCTCAGATTCCATGGTTGTATAATTATAAACTTGATTTTAGATTCAAATAAAAATTACTAAAATGAATACCCATAATAAAATCACTGATAATTATCGGGAGATAACAGCTAAATTGACGAAGATGAATTTGAGCTCCGTAGAAGCGGCATTATAAAAAGTCAAGACGAACTCAATAAAAAAAATGAAAAAATCGAGCTTCAATTTTGTTTTAATATTTTTATATTTT
>JBBQMQ010000462.1:0-3749 GCA_038329115.1 Bacteroidales bacterium | reverse complement strand
TAGGCGCCGATAGGGTTACTCGTGCTGGCGATGCCGCCAATAAGATTGGAACGTACTTAAAAGCATTAGCAGCTAAGGATAATAATATTCCTTTTTATGTTGCGTTACCATCATCAACATTTGATTGGACAATTACGGATGGAATCAAAGATATACCAATCGAAGAGCGCGATGGAGACGAGGTTAAGTACATTATAGGCCTTTGTAATAATGAACCTAAAAAAGTTTTAATAACTCCTATTGAAAGTAAAGCCGCCAATTATGGGTTTGATGTTACCCCTGCGCGTTTGATTACCAATTTTATTACTGAGCGCGGCGTATGCGAGGCAAATGAGAAGAGTATTATAAGTCTATTCCCCGAAAAAATTATTCGATGAGCCAAGAAGGTGTAATAAAGTTCAACTGTAATTGGATAAAACAGGATCCATTTGATTTCGAATTATTTGACGTGATGAATCAATGGCGCAGACGTCTTCATGAACTTGGGTTAATCGGAGTTTATGATGATGGCCTTGGCTACGGAAATATTAGCATAAGATATGATCGAGACCAATTTATTATTACCGGATCAGCTACTGGGGGATTAAAAGACCTTACAAAAGAGCATTATACTAAGGTTACATCATATAATATTGAAACCAATTCCATAACTGCTAAGGGTCCAATTGTTGCATCATCGGAATCACTTACTCATGCTGCAATATACCAATCAGATAACAGTATAAATGCTATTTTTCACGTGCATCACATGGGCTTATGGCAACATTATTTGGATAAACTACCAACATCTAATATTTCGATTGAATACGGTACACCCTCAATGGCAAATGAAATAACACGATTATACAATGAAACGGATATGCCTGATAAGAAAATTATGATTATGGGAGGGCATCAAGAGGGTATTATTACATTTGGTAAAACACTGGATGAAGCAGGTGATATTTTACTTGAATACTATAACTTGATATAATAGAATTTTCTGTAAGTAAACACTTAAACTATGGTAAAGATTGGCATAATTGGTGGTTCAGGTTTTGATAATTCTCAAATTCTAACTAACTCAACCGAGGTAAGCGTTACTACACCTTATGGTGAACCAACTTCTCCGTTGCGTTGTGGTAAAATAAATGGCGTTGATGTGGTTCTTATATCACGTCATGGTCTGAAGCATCAGTATAGTCCAAGCGAAGTGAATTATCGAGCGAATATTTATGCTTTAAAAGAACAGGGTGTAAGCCACATTATTGCTACAACTGCTTGTGGTAGTTTGCGTGAGGAGATTGGTCGCGGGCATTTCGTGATCATCGATCAGTTTATCGATTTTACTAAGATCCGCAAAAATACTTATTTTGATAGTTTTGCAACTGGTGCAGAGCATCCAGCAATGGCTGAGCCATTCAATTCACAGCTGAGGCATTTACTCTATGAAACTGGCGTTGAACTTGAATTTCAGGTTCATCCTAAGGGAACAGTTGTGACCATTGAGGGGCCAAGATTTTCTACCCGGGCTGAATCAAAGATGTTCAGGATTTGGGGTGCTGATATCATTAATATGTCCATTGCAACAGAAGCGACTTTAGCGAATGAACTTAAGATTTCCTATGCAGCGATTGCCATGAGTACCGATTATGATTGCTGGAGAGAGGATGAAAAACCGGTTACATGGGATGAAATTCTTGAGGTTTTTCATAAGAATGTTGGGAATGTAACTCAGTTAATTATTAACACTTTGCCTAAAATCAAATAAACTATATTGCTTTTTAGGTTTCAGTCATTTGCAACCTGTCTCGTATGAATTTTAACAGTTGTCGTGTGCCGTATTCTATCTTTATCTCAAGGCTTAAAGGTTCTTTTTTCTTTTTCCCTATTTATCTCATTATTGCTTGCAAAAATAGCAGCATCAAGAATACAAGGATAAATATTTGCTTTCTCACATAATAACTGTATCCCATCCGAAATGAAATGATAAAATGCTTTGTCTTGTAATGCTACAGGTGAAAGGTTAATTGGATAACCAAAGTCTCTCAACCAATTCATCATTTGAGAGTCAATAGGAATTTCATATTTTGTTAAGCCTAAAGATTGAAGAAAATTTCTTGCTTGTTTTGAACCAAAACCTTTAAATATTTGGTCAATACTATCTGCTAATACTCGTTCTTCTTGTTTTGTCAAATCGGTCTTAATGCTTTTTTCAAGCGTTGATAGCAATTCCCATTTGTTGGCTTCCAGATAGGAGAAATTAAATACAAAATGTTTAGGAATTCTATTGAAATATTTTGTCAAACCATTTACCCTTAATATATCACGTAATATGTCTTCAATTCTTGCCTCATTAGAAAGGAAATGATACGTTAAAATAAATGGTTCTTTCCTAAAGAATACCCCAATATTACTATTGGGGTTAGAGTCCTCTTTAGATGTTAGCAAGCACAGAAGCATTGTCTTTATGATAGTGTCTCTGTCTATTTGAATATTATTTTTGTTAATATTTCGGCTAATTCTATTTTCTACAAATAGATTCTTATTTTCATTTACAAAATGAATAACCTTTTTGATGTCGGATTCGCTGATTTTCCAGGCTATATTCATGGCTATTAAAATTATAAATCAAAATCACCAGCAGCTTCGGGTTGATAAATTATTTCATCAATTCTGATTTTTGTTAGACCAGCAGGAACAATCCACTCTATTTCATCCTTAACTCGATACCCTATCAACGCTGTTGCTATTGGAGAAAAAATTGAAATTTTATTCTCTTTGAGGTTCGCTTGGTCCGGATATACCATCTGAAATTGAATTTGCTTATTAATGTCTATAAAACTCAGTTTCACAATTGAGTTCATTGTTACCACATTAGATGGTATAGTTTCAGGTTCGACAATTTGGGCTGAATCTAACTCATTCATCAATTTATCAGCCTCTGTTTTGCTTATTGATTTAAATTGCTTTGCATCGTTAATGCACTTTTTAATCCGTGCATAATCAAGTCGATTTACAATTATTTTGCTCATGGTTGTAATTTTAAAAAATATTTTAAGGTTTTAATTAAAATGGCACGCAAAAATATTAAATGCCGTCATTCCGTAATTTAAAGAGTTTTTACTGTTTTATTCAATTATTTGCACTCCTCTTGTTGAGTAAGATAGTCCTTGTTGTCCGTAAGTTGAAATCATAATAGCCTCAAATAAAGGCGGATTATTATGATTTTTCATAGCCCAATTAAAAATGAAATTAGCCCCAGAGCCACCCTCTTTATCATCCTCTTCAATAATTATTTCAATAGTCTCTAATGGTTTTAAAAAAACTGGCTTTTTGATATATTGTCGAATTTTGTTGCCTTCTGTATTATAATAATCTGCACTCAAAATGTAAATTGAATCCGTTATTGATACATTGCGTATGCTTATTGTAATAGTAAGGTTAAAAGTTCTAAGTTCGTGTATATGATAATAAATATGTGAATAAACGGGTAAGTATGTTTTCCCTTGAGTGTAATTTTCATAAGTTTTTACTTCTGAGGTTCTTTTTTCCCAATCTACTTTTTTGATATAGTCATTTTCTTTTTTTACTTGACAAGAAGTAAAAAAAGAAATTATGAATATTAATTTTTATGATTATCCGCAATTATACCTTACTTTGCCATACCAAGTATCTTCAACAGCGGCAATTATAAGTCGTTCAAACAATTCTTTGCCAAAATATCTCCGATTGGTTTTATAACAAAACTCATCCAGGTAGTTTTGCAA
>JBBQMQ010000461.1:0-3784 GCA_038329115.1 Bacteroidales bacterium | reverse complement strand
ATTGGCAAATTGTCTGTATGTCCTTCAACCAGAATATCGATATCACCATTTTTGTTCAACACTTCAGCCAGTACTTTAATAGCAGCCAATCCTTTTTCTTCAACTGCAGCACTACCCGACTGAAACAACAATTTATCAGACATTGAAACATATACTTTGCCATTTTTAACCTCAACTGAAAGTTCGTCTGATTTAAAACTCAACAAAGCATCTCTTAAAATATTATTTAATCTTTTTGTAATAGAATCCTGACGGGCAATAACTTTTTTCAACTCATTCAGTGTATTTTCCCTTTCTCTCAAAAGTTTCTCTTTCGCAATTATATCGTTGGATTTCTGATTTAATTCGTTCGATTTCTTAGTCAATTCCTGATTAAACTGTTCATTCTGGGATAAACTTGTATTTGTCAGATCTTTATATTTCTTTTCTAATCGCGCAATATTCGAATCCAGCTTAACAATATTCGAATCTTTTGCCATCACTGAATTTTTTAAGTCAGATATTTGAGTTTCTCTAACCGTTAAAGTAGAGCATAACGAATCTCGTTCATCAATTACATTTTGAACAATTTTAGGGATGTAGAATAACTTCTTGGCTGGTCTCGTTTCGCCACATTTGTAAATTGGCTTGCATGAAAACAACACAAATGAACAAGCAAAAAGGACAATAAATAAATTTGAGCGTTTCATATTATAAACTTTATGGTATTTTAAATAGTTGCGTGAGAAAACAAAGAAACTATATCAGATTATAATAATTATTCTGAAAGTTAAACAAGTCACAAAGATAACAAAACTTTATTTTGTGGAAAGAAAAACGATAAATTCTTTTGGTCCGTGAGCACCTAAAACCAACGTTTTTTCGATATCAGCCGTGCGGCTTGGCCCCGTAATGGTAGAAATACCTGAAGGCAGGTTATTTCCATACTTTTCTTGAATCGCAACCATGGCATCTTCAACATAATCCACCAACTGAGAAACGTGAGCCAACACGATGTGAACAGGCGGAAAAACATTCATTTGCCTACCAGATTGAGATGCTGAAGAAACCATAACGCTACCTGTACGGGCAATTAAAAATTCGCATCCGGTAATTCCAGCCTGCATATCAGTAAATTGTTCAGTATTCTGAGAAAATGGAATTTTATTTTTGTCTAATTGTGTGGAAATATATGTATCACGACAGAAAATTGAAGAAATTTTCTTTTCCTTGACAAATGACTCTAATTGAAGATATACGTCCGATTCATCTTCACACAAAACACATAATCCATTAATCGCTTCAATTTCATTTTTAAAACAGGTAACTGAATCCGGCAAAATTGGTTTGTAAATTTGTTCAATCAATGGCTCTTCAACAAAAGTAAGCCGCCCTTTCTGGACGGCTTCTATTCTTTGAAGTATTTTTTCTCTCGAGGAATCAGGCATTTAATTCTACTTTTGTTTCTGTGGATTCGTCTTTTGGCTCTTCAACTTGAGTTGGCCCATCCAGTGCATCCATATTTCCGTTTTGAGCCATTAGCTCATCATTTCGGGATGTCCATGGCCTTTTTCCAAATATTTTTTCAAGATCTTCTGCGAAAATTACTTCTTTTTCAATCAACAGTTCAGCCAACTGATTATGACCAGCCGCATTATCCTTGAGTATTTTTTTTGCACGCTCATATTCAATAGCCACGATTTCCTTTGCTTCAGAATCAATTAATTCAGCCGTTTTTTCACTGTATGGTTTAGTAAAACCATAATCTGAATTTCCGGTTGAATCGTAATAACTCATATTCGCCAGCTTCTCACTCATCCCAAAATAAGCCACCATAGCGTAAGCACGTTTTGTAACTCGTTCCAGATCGTTAATTGCACCGGTAGACATTTGATGCAAAAAAACTTCTTCAGCAGCGCGACCACCAAGTGTTGAGCACATTTCGTCCAACATGTGTTCTCTATTTGTCAACTGACGTTCTTCAGGCAAATACCAAGCCGCCCCTAACGCTTCGCCTCGCGGAACTATTGTTACTTTTACGAGCGGATTGGCATGTTCTGTCATCCAACTGATTGTAGCATGTCCGGCTTCATGGTAAGCAATTGATTTCTTCTCGGCAATCGTCGTTATTTTAGTTTTCTTTTCCAATCCACCAACAATACGGTCAACTGCATCAAGAAAATCTTGTTTTTCAACAAATGATTTATTTTTACGTGCAGCAATTAAAGCCGCTTCATTACAAACATTGGCAATGTCTGCACCCGAAAATCCAGGAGTCTGACGCGCCAGGAAATTCACATCAACAGTATCGTTTATTTTAATAGGGCGTAAATGAACATTGAAAATTTGTTTCCGTTCATTCACATCCGGCAAATCAACATGAATTTGTCTGTCAAAACGTCCGGCACGAAGCAAAGCTTTATCCAGAATATCAGCTCGGTTTGTAGCTGCCAGAATAATGACACCACTGTTCGATCCGAATCCGTCCATTTCTGTCAACAACTGATTCAAAGTATTTTCCCGCTCGTCATTACTTCCCATATTTGGGTTTTTGCCGCGTGCACGACCTACAGCGTCAATTTCGTCAATAAATATAATGCAAGGAGCTTTCTCTTTTGCTTGACGGAATAAATCACGAACGCGCGAAGCACCTACGCCTACAAACATTTCGACAAAATCAGAACCCGACATGGAGAAAAACGGAACGTCAGCTTCACCTGCAACAGCTTTTGCCAATAATGTCTTTCCGGTTCCCGGAGGGCCAACTAATAAAGCTCCTTTTGGAATTTTACCTCCAAGTTCAGTGTATTTTGATGGATTCTTTAAAAATGCAACAATTTCTTCTATTTCCTGCTTGGCCTCAGCCAGTCCGGCTACGTCTTTGAAAGTTATTTTGTTTGTTCCGTCACCTTTGTCAAAAAGTTGTGCTTTTGATTTCCCAACATTGAAAATACCTCCACTGCCGCCTCCGCCCATTTGACCGGACATGCGTCTATTCATAAAAATGAAAAATCCAAATAAAAGCAAAATTGGAAATACAGAATACAAAAATAAATCCAGATAATTCTTACTTTCTTTATATTCAACCACTCCTTTGAAAGTATTCAGTTCCTTTGCTTGTTGTATAAATTTAGACAACTGATCGACAGATGGGATTAACACATAAATTAATCGGTCTTTGGCATACGATTCTGATTTTTCACCAAATACCTTTTTCACTGACTCCTTAGTTACAACAGCTTCCAAACTGTTTTTTGCAGGATAAACATCGATTTTCTCAACCAGTCCTGCCTTTACATATTCCTCGAAAGTTGAAAAAGGCACTTCTTTTGTTTTTACATTGTCATTAAAAAAGTATGAACCTAAAAGGACTAATATAATAACTCCATAAATCCAGGATATATTAAATTTCGGCATTTTACCGGTTGGTTTAACCGGATTTTGATTTGGTGTTTTATTTTCCATTATTATCTTCAGTTGATCGTTTTTTACAGATAAAATTTAATTCATAGTTGTAATTCAATTTTAAGATCAGAGTATATCAACAAGTCTTTTCAAATTGGCATCGGCCCATAAATGCTCTAAATCGTAGAATGCGCGTGAATGACGTTGAAAAACATGTACAATAATCTGTCCATAATCCATAGCTATCCATTCACAATTTTCAAAACCATCAGTTGCGTAAGGTTTAATCTTAATCTGCTCACGAACCCAATCTTTTATTGATACTGCTATGGCATTTACATGTACATTAGAATCACCTTCACAAATAACAAAATAACTGCAAGGTGACTCGTGCAGCTTA
>JBBQMQ010000460.1:0-3863 GCA_038329115.1 Bacteroidales bacterium | reverse complement strand
GATATTTTACCATCACCCATATTTCCATCTACATCGTTGGTAAAATTAAACTGTTTACCGGCATCCAACACATATAAAGAAGTATCATTAAATAAAATATTAAATGCATGCTGTCCTGATTTTACGCCTAAATCAAACGGTGAATTTTTAATGTCAATGGGAAGATTACTGATAATTTTGTAAGCCATAATATTGCCGCCTTTAACAGCATAATACAAAGTTTTCACAGCTGATGTGTAACCCACTTGTACGTTAATGGAACTTTCTTCTAACATTCTGCCACCAAGTGTCGTTTGTAGCCTGACCTTCTGAGATCCAACACTTGTAAACTTTAATAAACCCGGATCTACTAATGCACTTTCAGAAATTGGAGTTCCGTTTACATCAATTGTTCCAACAGGGAAAATCCATTTATAGACAATTGGTTTTTGCTCGGGGTTCGGGGTTTCAACAGTAAAATGAACAGGCGTTGATTTTACCTGACAAATTCCACCAACGAATGGACTTATTGTGATATAAGTAGCAATGTCGCTAACTAAAATCTTTTTTCGCATTGAACCTTCTTGTCCTTCAATTGTCAATTCAATTGTATATGTTCCTGCTACCGGAAATTTGTGCGATACAGAGTCACCGGTAACAGCAGGAGTGTTGTCGCCAAAATTCCAGGTTGCAATACCTTTTGCCACAGAAAGATTAGTGAATTTAATAGTTGCTCCTACCAGATAATCAAGCTTGTAATCTTCATTCGTACTCACATTGTATTTAAATGAAATATTCTCGTTCGGGAAATATTCTATTTTAGGCTCATTATCAATGCACCCCGAAAGTGCTGTAAATAGAAATAGAACTATTGGAAATATAAATGTTTGCTTTTTCATAATTCAATACTTTTTTATCGTAATTCAATTTCTTTCTTATCAGTTACACCTGCAACATTATCTGTGTCGTAGCCTTTAAATCGGGCATTCAGTTTATATAGTCTGGTATATTCAACTTTGTATATTTGAGCACTCGAATCGTAAATCAAATCTTTAAAAGGAATTGCATCATACTTTGTTTTCAATTCAGGTTTTTTTTCTGTTTTAATGAAGTAGTCGTAACTTCCTGAATTCAGGTTGAAAGTAGAATCTGTACAAGCAACAAATTCAACAGTTGTCATAACATTCAGTGACACCATAATTTTACGAAAATCTGAAACCTTCAATAAATTGTACAAACTGTCTTTGAAATGCGTATCAAATCCTACAGGAAAATAAGCTGCAAACTTGACGGGATCAAAGGTTTTTACTTCTTTCCATTCAACGGTACGAAGAGTCCTGCTCGTAGGAAAAATAGTGTCTAAAATATATGCTTTCTTCAATGCGTTCCAATTTGACTCTTTGTGTTTGAATGATACTATTTCTTGGTATTCACGCGAAAGAGTTGTACTGTTGGCACTTATTGAGTATTTGAAAGTAGTTACCAAAGGGCAACTCACCACTTTTGACTCGTATTCATTCACATCGTACCACACTTCAAGCCTATCAATTTTTTTGTCACCTACAGCATAATACTGAGCGTAAAATGACACCGGAGCACCTGCTGTGACACTGTTTGATGGTAGTTCCCAGTAAACGTGTGGTGCAACCTGACCAACCCGAACCACATTATCAATAGGATCATTTATTTCACAACTTATCAGAAACATAGTTGCTGAAAGTAATATAAGTATGTTGAAATTGAATATCTTTTTCATTTTTTAAATTCTTATGGTGTTATGTAATTCAACTTGTCAATTATCAATGTGTTTCATTATATACAGCCCAAATCATTGGTTTTTTTAACCAATCTGCATTTCTGAAAGCACCAAGTCTTTCCAATTCGCCTTTATTATATTTTTCCTCCGTTTCTGGATCGTAATTTAAACGTTGAATCCAGACTTCTTTCAATGAACCATCTGCATTTTTTTCGGTTCTCCAATATGGTTCGTACAAATTGTAAGGTAGTTTCAACGCTGGATAAATCACAGCACCATCATAGGTTTTTCCATTGGTAGAATTACTGTAATTATAACGGCGCATATCATTCCATTGTTCTGGTTGCAAATACATGCAAATATATTTGTGACGCATTAAATGCCCGATATTGAAATTGGTTAAAGTTGGGAAGTACTTTGCCATTGCCTTGAATTTGGTAACATAACTTGCTTTGGCAGCATGACGAGTCAAATTTAAATCAACAGCTGCTGTCATTTCATTTAACGCTTCTTGCTTCATCCCTTTCCAATATAGCGCTTCGGCTTTTATCATTCTCAATTCTTCGGTCAGCATAAGCGATACATAGCCCGTGTTTTTAGTGTAAACAGAGGTAAATAAATCGGGATAATTTGTTTCTTTGTACGAAACGCCCATGCCAATATTGCTTTCCAGATAACGGAATTTATTTGTTGGATCGTTGGTGGGACCAACACGTGCAGTCATTATTTTTTCCAAACGTGGATCTTCAGCAAATCCGATTGTAAAAAGATTGGGAATATCGTAAACGCCCATCATATCTTTGCATAAAAACTTTGTTGGAATTGATTTATCCATTTCATTTTTTCGGCTTTCCCAGGCATTAATGGCAGGTTGTGCAGCTCCCCAAGGACAGTTTTTTTCACCAGAACCACCATCGTAATTGTAATTTGGTTCTTTCCAGTTTACCAATGCACTATCTACTGCTGTAATGATCGACTGACAACTTGCTTGTGTATTATCCCAGTTTGGCAATTTACGCAAAAGAATTCTTGCTTTCAATGCATACGTAAACGATTTCCACTTACTCAAATCACCTTCGTAAATTCGTTCAATGGATTTATTTATCGTTTTATTTGTAGGGGCTGCCGTCCACGCCGGATTATTGTACAAAGCAATTAAATCGTCAGCTTCTTGTAACATCCACGTATAAACCTGTTCTTGCGTATCGTATTTTGGCGAAACCGTAGTGTAAGCTTGCGAAAGTGGCATATCGCCAAATGCATCAGTAGTAAATAAGGTGGACATTAAACGGATAGTCCTACCAATTAATATGAAGTTGTACGATTTATCTTGTTCTGCAAATTTCAGCATCACATTAATATTCACTCCCAAATCGTAATAATGACGACGCCATTGTGGGTGCCGGTTCATCGACAGAAATTCCCAACCGCTTTTGTAAGCATAAGCACCAGTCTGGCCTCGTCCACCTGTTGTAAGCGTTTGCGATAGGTAATTGCCATATTCGGCATGGTCGTAGTTTAATTGTGCTCCGTAAAAAACAATAACAGGAAGTTCCCTTTCTGCCGTTACAGAAGTTGCTTTATCGGGACTTATATTGACATCCAAAAAATCGCTGCAACTGCTAAAAATCAGCAACAATATTGGTAGAATTATTATCTTTTTCATATTATTTTCGATTGATTGTTAGAAAGTCAGACTTAAGTTGAAATTAAAACTTTGGGTATTAGGTACTGAAAAATTATCGATACCGGCACCACCCGAACCTCCTGAATTGGTATTAATATTGATTTGTGGATCAGAACCAGAGTAGCGGGTTAACAGCAATAAGTTACGACCGGTAAATGTGATTTTCAATTCTTTGACAGTTGATTTCTTCACCAACGACGATAAATCATATCCCAAAGCCACATAACCCAACCGAATGTATGAACCATCTTCAATAAAATTGGAACTTACTGCGGTAAAATAATTATTCATGGTCTGTTGGTCAAAAATTACCGGAGTCGTATTTGGCAAATAACTGCCATCAGGCTGGAGTACAACACCATCAAATATAACCTGACGGTTTCTGTAGGTTTCCAATCCTTTGTGTTGCCCGCTTGAATACATAGACCGAGCCGTTAAATT